>CALCIC010000307.1 GCA_937907405.1 uncultured Isosphaeraceae bacterium
GAGCAGGTCCCATCCCTTCTGGGGGTCGAGCCGGCCGATCTGGGCGAACAGCGGAACGTCGGGACGCACGGGCAAGCCGGCGCGTCGCTGGAGCCAGGCCTTGTTCTCGGCCTTCCCCTCCTCCACGGCGTCGGCGTCGCAGCGGGCGGCCAGCATCGGCTCGTGGCGTGGCGACCACGACTGCACGTCGATGCCGTTGACGATCCCTCGAAGATCGCCCCGGCGTTCGCGGAGCAGACCGTCGAGCCCCGCCCCCTGTTGGGGAGTCTGGATCTCGCGAGCGTAGGTCGGACTGACCGTCGAGAGCATGTCGGCGAAGACCAGGCCGGCCTTCATGAAGCTGAGATGACCGTGGAATTCCAGCCCCCGATGATGGAACAGGTCCCAGCCGAGCCCCGTGATCGGCATGTCCCAGTGCCAGAACAGCCCCTGGTAGGCGAGGTTGTGGATCGTCAGCAACGTGCCGGCCGCCGCCAGCTCGGGATCGCGACGGTACAACGTCTTGAGATAGATCGGGATCAGACCGGTCTGCCAGTCGTTGCAGTGAAAGACGTCGGGGCGGATTCCCAGCGCGCGAACCGCCTCAAGCGCCGCTCTTTGGAAAAAGACGTACCGCTCGCAGTTGTCGTCGAAATCCTTGCCTTCATGTTGGTAGAGGCCGTCGCGATCGAAGTAGTCCGGCTGGTCGATCAGGTAGACGGGGACGGTCGACCCCGGAAGTCGACTCTCGTAAACATGCCCCTCGACCTCCCGCGACCCGACCGGAACCTGGAGCGTCAGGCCGGTCCCGACCAGATCCGGCTTGGTCTCCCAGACGCGACGATAGCAGGGGAGGAAGAGCGACGTCCGATGACCGAGCGCGGCGACGGCCTTGGGCAAGGCGCCCGCCACGTCCGCCAGGCCGCCGGTCTTGGCGAAGGGAACCCCCTCCGAGGCTAGGAATACGATGTTCACGACCAGCCGCCCCCCCCCAGTATTCTCGGTCGTCCGCGCCCTCCGGCGCCCGGGACGAATGGATCACACCGGAACATACGGAGACCGCTCTCGGTATGGGACGTCGCCGCCGCGAAGTCCTCGGTCCACCGTAGAGCGGCCTCCCCATCCCCACAAGAAGGGATCGACCGGTCGACCCGAACGAGTTGAGGGCCTTCGTCGGCTCAACGGTGCGGGGCCGCCCCCGCCGACTGCGGGCTGAAATCCAACACGCCGAGCCGGCGGATCGCCTCCAAGTGGCCTCGATCCACCTGATCGTCGGTCCATTGAACCATCCGCGCGGGGAAGTCCTGGCTCTTGCCCCATTCGCTGAGCGACTTGAGCAGCTCGCAACCGAGCTTCTCGTCACGCTCCTTGACCCAGGCGAAGAGGGCCTTGCCCGACTTCGGCGATGAGGCGTGGACCACGTCCACCGCCGGCCGGGATGCTGCAAGCGACGGCTGGGGCTGGGAATGCGACGACTCCATGCGGACCTCGCGGCGCCCCGGAGCGGGCCGCCCGGCATCGCTGGTTTCGCGGGCCAGGGCGTCGCGGATCGACGAGGGGACGCCGTCGCCGTAGAGGTAGCGGCCGACCCCGAACTTCACCGCCGCCCGCTTGAAGGCGTCGGAGAATCCGCTCTTTTCGTAGTCGCTGGCGTCGGCCGTGGTGGTGAACCCGCCGGCGTCGCACTTGGTCAAGACCGCGCCGTCGGGCAACCGCAAGCTCAGCCGGCAGATGATCGCGTTTTCGATCGGCGTGTAATCGTCCCACCAGTTCTCCGGCCCCACCACCTCGTCCAGCCGGTTCATCACCATCCGCGCGGTGATGTACTGAAAGTCGCGTCCGTTCTGGCTGCGGCTGCGCACCTCGGCGTCGGCGAACGGAGCGGCCAGCGCGGCGAAAATCTCGATGTGTTGAGACATGGCGATCGTCTCTTTCCTCGAAAAGCCGGGAAGCAGGCGCCTGTCGAGTACCCGAGTCCTGCCGGGCAAGTCGCGAATTGATCCATTTCAGCTCCAGCGTCCTCTCCCTACAACCATTGTATACGGAACAACCGTACAGGACAGGGCGACCCCAAAAAAAGACGCCGCCGGCGCGGGGTGAAGAACCGACGCGCGGGCGGGCGTTTTGAATTTGAGGACGTCGAGGCGGTGGCGCCGGAGGTCAGACGATCGCGGTCGTCAGCGACGGGGGGGCGACGGCGGCGACCTTGGTCGACCAGCCGTACTGCCCCAGGAGCAGGATCATGAGGAGGCAGCCGATCAGGATGGCGGCCAGCGAGATCCCCAGGAGCGCGACGTAGATGTCGCTCTTGGGCGCCTGGACGAGCACGCCTCGCTGTCGGGCCGCCGGGGTGGCGGAACGGCTGGCGGACGAGCCGCCCCCCTTGCCCTTGCCCTTGTCTTTAGAGCCGCGGCTTAATCGTAGACGAGACAATGTCCCCCTCCTGTATCTTCTTGCCTTGGTAGGTGTTGCCGATAACGTGAAGGACCGCCTGGTTGGGATCGACGGACTCGACCCGGGCCTTGCCGATGAATTCCGGACGAGGCGAGGTCCGGAACAGGTACAACTCATGACCGGGGACCAGGCCGTCGTTCGAGCCGATGCTGATCTCCAGCTTGCGGTTGGTCGGCTCGACCCGCTTGACTTCGCCCACGACCGGGGGAGGGCTCTCCAGTCCCGTGACCTGGCTGATGTCGTCCGACAGCCCGTTCGAGCGGAGCAGGGTCGAGTACTTGGCGACTCGCTCGCGAAGGTCGGAGTTGTTCCGGGTGGCGGTCTCCAGGACTCGCTCAAGCTCGCGAATCTTGTCGTTCAACTCGGCCGTGTGCAACTTGAATTCGTTGCCCTGCTTCTCGACCGCCGATTTCTGCTCGCGAAGCAAGTCGGTTTCCTTGCGACGCGCCTCGGCCTCCTCCAGCGCGACCTTCGCGGTTTGCTCCGCGACGCCCACCTGACTCTTGGCCGTGGTGACCTGGTCCTGGGCCAGCTTGTTTGCGTCCTCGACCGCCTTGATCCGGTCAAGCTGCTGCTTGGCCTGGGCTTCATATTTCGCCTTGGCCGCGTCCAACTCTTTCTGAGCGGCCTCGGTCTTCGCCGCCTGATCGCTGAGCTTGGCCGTCGCGTCGCCGACCTTCTTTTTCTCGGCCGCGGTCGCCTCCTTCCAATTCTTCGAGGTCGTGAAGACCACGGTCGAAATGGCGCTCAAAATGAGCGAGAAGGCCATGATCAGAAGGACGAGTATCTTTCCGACGGTAGTCATGGTCCCATCCTACCATTCAAAGTAAGACGGCCGGCCAACCACCCGCGCGACGGATCCGCCGTGCGTCGAGGACGGGATCGGGCTGGTCCGTGGTGATCCCTGGAGATATGGCGGGATTCCCCGACGACGCCGGGCCGTGGGGCGGGCTCCCTCAATTCGAATGTAACGCCGCGTCGCCCGCAACGACAAGCCCGCTCACGTCGCAACATGAGAAAGCCACACGAGAAACCAGGTTTCTCTATCGTCGGCGCAACTTGCCCAAAATCTACCCCACATCTGGGGGAAAGGCAAACGACGTAGATTGGATACAGTAGGCGACTGAGCGAACTTTCATGATCTCGTGCTGAAACGCGGGCGAAGCCTCGTGTACATCCCCCCCGTCGGCCAGAGTCCCACGCAGACGGCCAGGCAGGCGAAGCCGAGCCAGTCTCCCCATGAGGTATACAAACCGCTTCGAGGGTCGAGCGGAGCGCGGACCTGGAGGACGCCCTCGGTGTCGGGCGGGAGCACCTCCAGGATTCGGCCGTCGCCGTCGATCAGGGCCGACAGCCCGGTGTTGACGGCGCGCGCCAGGGGGACGCGGTTCTCGATGCAACGGAAGACGCTGACGGCCAGATGCATGTCGAGTTCCGACGAACCTCGGAACCAACCGTCGTTGGACATGTCGACCAGGAGATCGGGTTGGCGGCCGTCGG
>CALCIC010000308.1 GCA_937907405.1 uncultured Isosphaeraceae bacterium
CAACGTCGGCCTCTGGGGATACGTCGGCCACCCGTCGCAAAGCCGGTCGAGCACCAAGAACCAGTACCTGTTCCTGGGGGGCCGGTACGTCCGCGACCGCTCCCTAAGTCACGCCCTTAACGAGGCTTATCGCGGATTGCTCATGGTCGGCCGCAATCCGGTGGCGTTCCTCAACCTGGAAATCCCCCCCGAGGAGGTCGACGTCAACGTCCACCCGACCAAGATCGAGGTTCGGTTCCGAGACCCCCAGCGGATCTACAGCCACCTGCTGTCGACCCTCCGGCAGACGTTCCTCGCCAGCGACCTCCACAGCCGGTTGCAACCCGTCCCGGCCGACGCGCCCCCCGAATCCGCCGTCCGCCCCGCCTCGCCCCCTGCCTACCCTCCGGCCGGATCGACCGACCGGTCGTCCTTCGATCTCGACGCCGGGCCGATCGACCGCCAGGCGGTGGCGTCGTGGTTCGAGCCGAGGCCCCCTCGACCCGCCGGCGAGCCGCCGAAGATCCCCGACCACATCGGCCAGGCGCCCCCCCCCGAGTGGTCGCGGTCGCTTCCCGGCCGATTCGAGTTCGCCTCGGGCCAGACCTTCGACGAATTCAACGGACCGAAAACCCCGGTGGTCGGGGTCGACCGGATCGCGGAAACCCGGATTCCCGACGCACCCTCTCGGCAGCCGGCCTCGGACTTCAAGGAGACGGGTGGCAAGGCCATCCAGGTCCACGACAGCTACCTGATCGCCGAGACCAGCGAGGGCATGATGGTCATCGACCAGCACGCGCTCCATGAGCGAATCCTGTACGAGGAGCTGCGGAAGAAGGTGGCCGACGGCCGGGTCGAATCGCAAGGGTTGCTCGTCCCCGAGCCGGTGCCGATGGCCGCCGACGAGGCGGCGACGCTGCTGGAGCACGCCGAGCTGCTCGCCGAACTGGGGATCGAGGTCGAGGGGTTCGGCGGCGATACGGTCCTGGTCCGGAGCACGCCGGTGATGCTCTCGCGGATGCAGCCCGACCGCCTGGTCCGCGATCTGGCCGAGCACCTGGCGACCCAGCCCCTGCCGCCGACCCGCGACGGCCTGGTGGCCGAGCTGCTGCATATGGTGTCGTGCAAGGCGGCGATCAAGGCCGGCCAACGGCTGACGCCCGACGAGATCGACGCCCTGCTGGAGCGCCGCGAACTCGCCGCCGACGCCCACCACTGCCCGCACGGGCGGCCGACCGCCCTGATTTTCACCAAATCCGAATTGGAGAAGCAGTTCGGGCGAATTTGATCCATCTTCGAGGGGAACCGGTTCGGCCGCGAGGTCCCTCTTTCATCGGTCTTCGTGGCTGTCGTACAATCTTCGCTGTGTCCGGAATCGGAAGTGCGCTCGATAAGGGTTGATTGATGGGTGGCGCGGGTTCGTACTCGACCCCGTGGACGCGGGCCCCGGCTTGTTCACACGGGGTCGAGTACGAACCCGTGCCACCCCGTGGAAGTCGTTTCCATCAGAATTCAAGGCTGCTGGGCGGCGCGGATTCGGTTCGCCGAACCCGCGCCGTCCTGATCGAATCGATTCGATTTCGATATTCGGGACTCTGTGGTCGGGCACGGACGTATCAAACGGGTACTCCCGAAGCGGGGAGCGAGCTGACGATGATCTGTGTAACCATCGGTCGAGGACGACACGCCTCGCTCGTCGAGGAATGGCAGGCCGCGGCCAAGGCCGGGGCCGAACTGGTCGAGCTGCGCATCGACTGCCTGCGGCGCGATCCGGACCTGAAGCGGATCTTCAAGGAGCGGCCGACGCCGATGATCTTCACCGTCCGTCGCAGCGCCGACGGCGGCCTGTGGCGGGGCCAGGAGGAGAAGCGCCAGCAGTTGCTCCGCGAGGCGATCGCGCTGGGGGTCGACTACGTCGACCTCGAAAGCGACGTCGCCGACAAGATCCGCCGATTCGGCAAGACCAAGAGGATCGTCAGCTACCACAACCTCAAGAATACGCCGGCCAACCTGAACGAGGTCGCCGAGCAGTGCGCGACCTGCGACCCGGACGTCGTCAAGGTGGCGACGGCGGCCCACGGCCTGGCGGACGCCGCGCGGGTCTTGAGGCTGGGCGCGACGTTCAAGAAGCACCCCACGGTGGCGATCGCGATGGGGGAGGCCGGCGTGTTCACCCGCGTTCTGGGCGCCAAGTTCGGCGCGCCGTTCACCTACGCGGGCTTCAACCCCG
Organism: uncultured Isosphaeraceae bacterium; assembly: GCA_937907405.1. Taxonomy (GTDB): domain Bacteria; phylum Planctomycetota; class Planctomycetia; order Isosphaerales; family Isosphaeraceae; genus Paludisphaera. The sequence goes on from CALCIC010000308.1 coordinate 2,210, forward strand.
AGCGGATCTTCGCGGCGGGCATGCTGAACTTCGCCAGCCTCAAGAACGACTACGGCTACGACCAGATCAACGCCGAGACCGAGGTCTACGCCGTGATCGGCGACCCGATCGGCCACAGCCTCAGCCCGGCCGTCCACAACGCCGGCTTCCGCCAGTTCGGCCTGAACAAGGTCATGGCGCCGTTCCAGGTCGCGGCCGGCGAGCTGGACGTGTTCTTCGAGGACCTGGAGTGGCTCGGCGTCAAGGGTTGCAGCGTCACCATCCCCCACAAGTCGGACGTCGTCGCGCAGCTCGACCACCAGGACGAGCTGGTCGAGCAGACCGGCTCGTGCAACACCGTGACGCGGAACGAGGACGGCACATGGACCGGCCGCAACACCGACTGCCAGGCCGCGATCGACTCGCTGGAAGCCGCGATGGGCAAGCCCGAAGACTCCTCCGAGGCGAGCCCGCTCATCGACAAGCAGGTCTTGATTCTGGGCGCCGGCGGCGTGGCGCGGTCGCTGGCCTTCGGCGTGTCGCGCCAGGGGGCGAGCGTGACGATCACCAACCGCAACGACCCTCGCGCGACGACCCTGGCGGAGGAGGTCGGCTGCCGGACCGTGAACTGGTCGTCGCGGGCGTCGACGATCGCCGACGTGATCGTCAACTGCACCCCGGTCGGCATGCACCCGAACGTCGACGACACCCCGATGCCCCCCGCGGCCTTCCAGAAACCAACGACGGTCGTCTTCGATACGATTTACCACCCCGAGCACACCATGTTGCTCAAGCTGGCCCGGGAACGCGGCTGCGTCACGCTGACAGGCGCGGACATGTTCATCCGACAGGCCGCGCTTCAGTTCAACATCTACACCGGCCGCGAGGCGCCCGTCGAGCTGATGAAGACGGTCCTGAAGCGGAAGCTGGGAGCGATCCGCGACGCATGAGCGACTCATCGATCGGTCGCGAGGGGGCGGGGCCGGGCCTGGCGCTGGTGGGCTATCGAGGGACCGGGAAGTCGACCGTGGGTCGGCTCCTCGCCGCGCGGACGGGCCGCCCGTTCGTCGACGCCGACCTTGAGATCGAAGCCCGAGCCGGGCGCTCGATCCGGTCGATCTTCGAGGAGTCGGGGGAGCCGGAGTTCCGCGACTGGGAGGAGCGCGTGCTGTTTGAGATCGCCGAGGCCCGGCCGGGGGCCGTGCTGGCCACCGGGGGAGGGGCGATCCTCCGCGAAGCCAACCGCCGGACGCTTCGAGGCTTCGGCGTGGTCGTCTGGCTCTGGGCCGAGCCCTCGGTCCTGGCCCGTCGCCTCGGCGCCGACGCCCGAACCCGAGCCTCCCGCCCCGCCTTGACCACCGCCGGCGCCCTCGACGAGATCGCCGACGTCCTGGCCGCCCGAACGCCGCTGTACGCGGAAGTCGCCGACGCCCGGATCGAGACCGGGGGGAAGTCGGTCGCCGAGGTCGTCGATGCGATCCTCGAAACCTGGTCCCACGCCACCGCAGAGGCCCCGCCGCGGGAACCGCACTCGTGTTCATAGCCTGGCCGATCTTGATCGCTCTGGGATTCGGCGTGTTCGTCGTCGGCAGCGTCGTCGGCAGCTTTCTGAACGTCTGCATCTACCGCATCCCCTGGCAAAAGAGCGTGATCTGGCCAGGCTCGCGGTGCCCCCGATGCTTCGAGGCGATCGCCCCCGGCGACAACGTCCCAATCGTCGGCTGGCTCGCGCTCCGCGGCGAGTGCCGATCCTGCGGACTGCCGATCTCCAAACGCTATCCGCTGATCGAGGCCCTGGTCGGCCTGCTCTTTCTGGGACTCTACGTCGTCGACGTCCTCTGCGCCGATCGAGGCGCCTGGGACCAGATCCCGACCACGGCGATGGCGACCCTCGGGTTTCACGCCCTGCTTATGGCCTTGCTCGTGGCCGCGACGTTCATTGATTACGACCTCTACATCATCCCCGATCAGGTGACGGTGACCGGCATGATCCTGGGCCTGGCGATCGGCGCGGCCTTGCCCGAGGTCCGACCGGCGCCGAACTCGGCTTCCAGCCACCTGGCCGGATTGGGGGTTGGAATCTTCGGTCTGCTTGTCGGCGGGGGGCTGACGGCGGGGTTCCGAACCTTCTTCTCGGCCCTGTTTCGGCGCGAGGCGATGGGGTTCGGCGATGTGACCTTGATGGCCATGATCGGGGCGTTCCTGGGCTGGCAGGCCGCCGTGATGAGCTTCTTCTTCTCGGCCTTCTTCGGCCTGGCGCACGCGCTTTTCAAATTGACCACCTACGTGCAAAAGCGGATGCGAGGCGTCCAATTATCGAGCGCCGATCGCGAAATCCCCTTCGGGCCTTATTTGAGCATGGCCGCGGCATGCCTGATGCTTACCTGGAGATGGCTCTGGCCGGGCTGGGCGGAGGGCCTGTTCCGGTCGTTTCACGCGATCTTTTGGTTCCTGCTCGGAGTCGACGTCGGCTGAGCCGGCGGGCGGCCTCGAAAGTCAGGGCGACGCGACCAGACGTTCCGGCTAGAATCCGCTTGAGCGCCCCGGCGGCGGTTCCCAAAAGGGTGGGTCGACGACCCGAATCGAGGAGGTTGACGATATGGCCTATCAGTACAAACGTCGACGACCTTCGATCATCCGCAACTTCTGGATCTACCGCCGCCTGATCGGCGCGGCGGTCCTGGTCGGCGTCATGCTCTGGTTCGTCTGGGCCAACAACGCCCCGGTGCGGGTTTCACTGCCGTTTCGACTGGGGGGGTTCGACAGCTCGGTGGGGGTGGTGATCCTCTTGAGCGCCGCCTGCGGGTCGCTGGCGACGATCCTGGCGACGACGGTCTTCTTCGCACTCCGAAGAATCCGAGGGCCGCAAGCCCCTTCCGAGCCTCTTGAGGGGAAGCTCCTCGACGAGGACCGCCCCCCGTCCGACTACGCCTCGAAAACCGAAGAAGGGTTTCCCAATTCCGGATGGTGAAACTGCCGAAGATAAGATGAGATCCTAGCTCCTCTCGTACTCCTATGCCGTGAAAGGACGTCGTGGGCCGCGCAACCCCTCTGAACGATGATCTGGCGCAGGACGCGAGCCGTCGCCGGCTGGCCGGGGGGCCGCTCGCCGCCAGCCTGGCTGCATGCGTGTTCGCCGTCGTCTCGTCGGGCTGTTCGGGGCGGACCTCCTACATCACCGGCGGGCCGTCGAACGGCCAGCTCAAGACGAGCCTGAGCCGTCTTGAGTACGAGAACGACCAGCTCAAGACCCAGGTCGCCCGGTTGAAGGAAGAGAATCGGACGATGGAGGATCGGCTCGTCCAGGAGCAGTTGCACACCGGGACGCTCACCGCGAAGCTGAACGACGTTCAGAACGTGATGCGGGACCGCGGGCTCGAAGTGGACGAAATCCCCGACCGCCCCCGGACCCTGCCCGCCGGCCGCCGGACCTCGAAGCCGAGAAAGCCGCCGACCGCGCGGATCTCCTCCGACGGTTACGACGACGACCCCCCCCCGCTCATCATTGAGGACGAGCCCACGCCGCGATCGAGCTCCAACTCCAGTTCCAACTCCAGCCGATCGCGGTCGCAATCGAAGCGGCCCGCCGACTTCGACGACTCGGCCTCGCTCCATCTCGACGACGACGACGTAAACTGGCTGCCGGTCGCCACGAAGCCTGATCCCAAGTCGCCCGCCAAGCTCTGAGGCGTCCCCCCGAACCCGAGCGCCGGGGGAGGCGTCCAAGTTGCCGGGGGGGGAATCGGGTTGGTACGATCGATCGCTGAACACCTTGATTGTTGAACTCCAAGAGGCCGCATGATCGTCATCGTCGACTACGGGATGGGCAACCTGCGGAGCGTGCAGAAGGCGATCGAGACCGTGGGGGGCTCCGCCGAGATCACCGCCGACCCGGATCGGGTTCGCAAAGCCTCGCGCGTGATCCTCCCCGGCGTGGGGGCGTTCGCCGACGCCATGTCCGAACTGCGGCGGACCGGAATGGACCAGGCCTTCATCGAGGCCGTCCGGGCCGGCAAGCCCTGTCTGGGGGTCTGTCTCGGCCTTCAGCTTCTGTTCACGACCAGCGCCGAGGACGGCGACCACCAGGGGCTCGGACTGATCCCCGGCCGGGTCGTCCGGATCACGTCGCGGCCCGGATTGAAGATCCCCCACATGGGCTGGAACACCCTGACCGTCCGCAGGCCGATTCCGCTTCTGGAGGGGATCGGCCCCGATCCCTCGGTCTACTTCGTCCACTCCTACCACGCCGTCGCCGACCGTCCCGAGGATGTCGCCGCCGAGACCGACTACTCGGGCCCGCTCACGGCCGTCGTCAGCCGAGAGAACCTCAGCGCCTGCCAGTTCCACCCGGAAAAGAGCCAGCGGATCGGCCTGGCGATGTACGCCAATTTCGCCCGGAGCTGATTCGGCCGATCGGCCGAATGCGCGCGACTCGCACGTCCGGCACGACCGCACCTCAAAACCTCGGCGGCCCCGTTCCGAAGGGCGTTCGGGGGCCGACCGCGGCCGATGACAGGTGTGCCGGGTTCGCCGACAGGGGCGGAAGGACCCGGCGACCCGCGCGTGGTCGATGGATCGCTCACGCGATCGGCCGTAAGTACGTCGTAGGAGTGGATTCATGATCAGCCGTCCGCGCGGTCGTCGACTCCGGCCGGGAGTCGAGCCCCTTGACGACCGCTGCCTGCCGTCCGGCTTCACGCCGGCGCAGATCGCGTCGGCCTACGGCCTGGATTCGATCGCGTTCAGCTCGCCGTCGGGCGCGACCGTGGCGGGGGACGGCTCGGGTCAGACGATCGCGATCGTGGGGGCGTTTCACACCCCGACCCTTCCCGCCGACCTCGACGTCTTCAGCCGAAGCTACGGCCTCCCCGAGCCCAAGCTCCAGGTCGTCAACCTGGCCGGATCCAAGACCAACGCGGCGTGGGCTTCGGAATCGGCGCTCGACGTCGAGTGGGCCCACGCCCTGGCGCCGGGCGCGTCGCTCCTCATGGTCGAGGCGAAGTCCGACACCCAGTCCGACCTGATGGACGCCGTGAACCTCGCCCGCAACATTCCGGGCGTCGTCGCGGTGTCGATGAGCTGGGCGTTGCCGGAATCGGCTGGTCAGAAGACCCTCGACTCGATCTTCACGACGCCGGCCGGCCACGTGGGGATCACGTTCGTCGCGGCCAGCGGCGACGGCGGCGCCTCGGGGGGGGCGGTCTACCCGGCCAGCTCGGCGAACGTCCTCGGCGTGGGAGGGACCACGCTGACCCTCGACGCCTCGGGGGGAATCCAGAACGAGACCACCTGGGCCGACAGCGGCACGGGGCTCAGCACGATCACCGCCAAGCCCGCCTACCAACGGACGCTCCAGAAGACGGGCGTGAAGAGCGTCCCCGACGTCTCGTTCCTGAGCGACCCTGACACCGGAGTCCAGGTCTACTCGACCCCTCCGGGCGCGTCGACGGGGTCGTGGCAGGTCGTCGCGGGCACGAGCATGGGCACGCCGGCGTGGGCGGCGATCGTCGCCATCGTGGCCCAGGGACGCGCCCTTGAGGGCAAGCCGAGCCTCGACGGCGGGTCGCAGACCTTGCCCTTGCTCTACGCCCTGCCGTCCTCCAGCTTCAACCCGGTTGCGTCCGGCCGCCCCGGCAAATCGACGGCGGTCAACCTGGCCGCCGGTCTGGGGACGCCCCGGGGAGAGGCGGTGGTCCGCGGCCTCGTCTCGGTCGCCTCGACGACCGCATCGGCCGCCGCCTCGCCGGCGACACATCAGCCCACTCGCATGGGTCCAGCCGTCCTCTCGGCCAGGGCCCCGAGGAGGCCGACGCTCGTCCGGCGCCAGCCGACGCCCCCGCCGCGCCCCCCCGTCAATCACCCCGCTCGGTCCTTGCGACGCCTCGCCGCGACGGCTAGAGTGGGGAGAGTTGACAGCTCTTCGTCGTTTTGGTGAAGCATCATGCAAGTGATCCCGGCCATCGATCTGCGGGGGGGGCTGTGCGTCCGTCTCCGACAGGGGGACTACGATCGCGAGACCGTCTTCGGCGACGACCCCGCGGCCATGGCCGTGAAGTGGGAATCGGAAGGCGCGACCCGCATCCACCTGGTCGACCTCGACGGCGCGAAGGCCGGCAAGCCCGTCAACGTGGAGTCCGTCCGCGCGATCCTCGGCGCCGTGTCCGTCCCTTGCCAGCTCGGCGGCGGCGTCCGCGACGAGCGGACCATCGCCGCCTGGCTTGACGAGGGCCTCGAACGGGTGATCGTCGGCACCCAGGCGCTGCGCGACCCCGGTTGGTTTCGGGCCATGGCCGAGTCGTTTCCCGGCCGCCTGGTGCTGGGGCTCGACGCGCGCGACGGCCAGGTCGCGACCGACGGCTGGCTGGAGACCTCGAAGGTCAAGGCGGCGCTGCTCGCGAAGCAGTTCGACGACCTGCCGCTGGCGGCGATCATCTACACCGACATCGCGCGGGACGGCATGCTGGAGGGACCGAACCTGGAGGCCACCGCCGCGATCTGCCGGCATGTGAAGACGCCGGTCGTCGCCTCGGGCGGCGTGGGGGGGCTCGGCGACATCGAGAGCCTGGCGAAGCTGCCGGTGGCCGGCTGCATCGTCGGCCGGGCGCTTTACGAGGGGAAATTCTCGCTGGCGGACGCCGTGGCGAAAGCCGGGGACCAATCGTCCGGTTCCTGACCGTATCGCTGGTTTCGTTTCGTTTCACTTGGATTGATCGGCTGGTTCCGGCCTTTCGGCCCGCGGCTCCGCGGCTCGCTCGATCATCGTTTCCCGCCTCGCCGTATTCCCGTCGTCCAACCGGGAAAGGAGGACTTTCCGCGCTTGTTCGTGCTTTCGCGCGTATTCATAGAACCTCTATCACGAGGATGACATCCATGACCACGACGTATCACATTGCGGACATCCGGAACGTCGCCCTTGCTGGACATGGGGCGTCGGGGAAGACCAGTCTCGCCGACGCCCTCCTTTTCGCAGCCGGAGCCACCCCGCGCAAGGGTTCGGTCGACGACGGGACCAGCACGCTCGATTACGACGACGAAGAAAAGCGCAGGCATTTCACGATCGACTGCCACCTCGGCCACCTCTCCTGGAACGACAAGCAAGTCCACCTGATCGACTCCCCCGGCTATCCCGACTTCATCGGCAACGCGCTCAGCGCCCTGGCGGCGGTCGAGAACGTCGTGCTCGCGGTCTCGGGGCCGGCCGGCATCGAGGTCAACACCCGCCGTCTGTTCAACGAGGCCCGGCGGCTGGGGCTCGGGCGGTTCATCGTGATCACCAAGATGGACGCGGACAACGTCGACTACCGGACCGACCTGGAGTCGATCCGCGAGAACTTCGGCAACTCGTGCGTCCCGTTCAACGTGCCGATCGGACAGGGAGCGTCGTTCTCCGGCGTGGTCGACGTGCTTCAGACTCACGACGACGACCCGGCCGACTGCCCGCTCCCCCCCAGTGAAGCGTACCAGATGCTCGTCGAGCAGATCGTCGAGACCGACGAAGAGCTGACGACGCGCTATCTCGAAGGCGAATCGATCGAGGTCGACGAGTTGCGGAAGGCGGCGCACGACGCCATCGCCGCGGGCAAGCTGGTGCCGATCCTCTGCGTCTGCACTCGCAAGGACCTCGGCGTCAAGGAATTGCTCGACCTGATCACGACCTGTGGATTGAGCCCCAACGACGTCCATCGGTTCGGCACCCGAGGCGA
>CALCIC010000309.1 GCA_937907405.1 uncultured Isosphaeraceae bacterium
AACTGGAAGCCAGGCTGTACAAGCTGCTGGTGTACGAGGAGGGAGGGTTCTTCCTGCCCCATCGCGACAGCGAGAAGCACGACGGGATGGTGGCCAGCCTGATCGTCGCGCTCCCCAACCCGTTCGACGGCGGGACGCTGGTCGTCCGCCACGGCGCCGTGGAGCAAGAGTTGAGGTTCGAGGAGGCGGCCCGCGGCAAGGCGGCCTGCTACGCCGCGTTCTTCGCCGATTGCGAACACGAGGTCAGGCGCGTCTACAGGGGCCTCCGAATCTGCCTGGCCTACAACCTCGTTCTGGATCCGAGTCGCGCCGAGAAGCCGAGGACCGCCGACGCGAGCCCGAACGCCGACGCCGACGCCGACGCCGACGCGCTGGCCGGGGCGATCGCGACGTGGGTCGAGCGGCAGCCGGCGAACCCGCTGGTCTTCGCGATGGACCATCACTACACCGAGCGCGGATTGGCGGTCGACCTGCTCAAGGGAGGCGACCGGCGGCTCGCCGACCTGGTCGCGGCGGCGGCCGAGAAGGCGGGCTGCCTCGTCCATCTGGCCCAGGTCGAACGCCACCTGAACCAGTACGCCGACGACGGCGGAGACGAGTACGGTCGAGGCTGGGACGACGACCAGGACGAGGACGACGAATGCGAGCCCGGGCCTCGGGACGACCTCGAGATCGGCGAGACGTATGAAGACGAGTTGATCGCCGCCCATTGGGTCGACGTCGAGGGCCGCGAGCAGCCGTGGGGGGCCGTCGCGCTCGACCTGGCGGCGATCGTCTGCGCGACGCCGATCAACGACTGGAAGCCGACCGCCGAGGAGTACGAAGGGTACAACGGCAACGCCGGCAACACGCTCGACCGCTGGTATCATCGATCGGCGATCGTCGTTTGGAGTCGCGACCGGCACTTCGACGTCGTCGCCGGCGCCGGCGCGGCCGAATCCATGCCGCTGTTCCTCTCGATGACCGCGAAGCTGAGCAAGGCGCCCAAGAAGCGACCCGACGAACTCAGGGCCGACTGCATCCGATTCGCCCGCGCGATCATCGACGAGTGGCCGCCCAACCGGGGCGCATCCTGGTACGAGGACCCGGAGAAGTCGCCGCTCGACGACTTCCCGGACCAGCTCCTGGCGCTCGGCGATCAGGAGACGGCCGCCCGGTTCCTGTCGAGGACGGCGGAGCTGGATCAATCGACTCCCCTGGATGCGTTCATTCCTGCGGCCTGCCGCGCGTTCGGCTGGGGCGCGTTCGCCCCGGAACTGAAGGAACTGCTCGCGGCTCGGACCGACGCGCGCGGCGAGCCCGTGGAACTCTCCAGCCGAGACGTCGCATGGCTCGCCGCCTTCTGCCTCGACAAGGCGAAAAACCCGGACAGGACGGCCCTCGCCGATGCGTTGTGCGCGACGGCCGCCGCCCGCTTTTGCGAGCCTCGTCTGGCGGACCACTTGTACGATTGGCGGCGGCGGCCGGAGAAGCCCACCGATTCCGAGGAGTCGCTGCCCGACTTGCTCAAGGCGCTCATGGCGACCGGCCGCGACGACGACCTGGCCCGGGTGGTCCGGTTCGTCGAGGAATCGCCTGATGCGTTCCGGATGGACGAATGCCTCGCCCCCAGCCTGAAGACGCTGGTCCCATGGGCTCGGAAGCGGTTCAAGTCGACCCCGCCGGCGCTGGCGGAATGGCTGGCCTCCGTCCGAAGCCGGCTCGAAACGGCCGTCGCCGAACGCCCGAAGCCGCCGGCCGACTGGACCCGCGCGGCGGGCCTGAATTGCAACTGCACGGTCTGCGCCAGGCTCAAGACCTTCCTCGCCGATCCCGGGGTCGAAGTCACGCGCATCCCCGCCCGCGAAGACCTGCGACGGCATCTAGTCGACACGATTCGAATTCACCAATGCGACGTCTCCCACGAGGAAGAGCGCAAGGGGAGCCCCTATTCCCTGGTGCTCACCAAGACCACCGGCTCGTTCGACCGCGCCCTCAAGCGATACGAGATGGACCGCCGCCTCCTCGAAGCGCTGCCGAAGGCGGACCATTGAAAACTCAAACCGGGACCGCATACGCGGCGAGGCCGGCGAGGCCGGCGATCAGGATCGCCTGGGCGATGATCACGAGGGAGGCGCGGCGGTCCCGGGCGCGGGCCTCGGCCTGCACGACCGCCTCCGTCCGACCGACCTCCGGGCCGACGTTGAAGACGCCGCCGAGGCCGTACTTGACGCAGAAACCCCGCGCCGCCTGAAGAAAGCCGATCGCCCCCAGCAGGGCCGGGCCGGCGACCCAGAGCCGGGTCTGAGGGGGCGTCTTCATATAAGCAAAGAACCCCCAGAGGCCTAGGGCGCACGCGAACCCGATCCAGGCCATGAGCTTCCGCCAGCGGACCTCCGCCCGGCCGATGTTGCAGACGCCGGGGACGTAGCCGTCGGTCGAGGCCGTCATGACTCGGAGTCTCTCCATCAAAGAAAGCTGACGCAAGCATCCTTCTCCCCCCGGGAGCGGGGGGAACCCCACGTCTGGGGTCGGGCCGAAGGCCGGATGAGGGTCGTCGCGTGCATCACGGATTTTGATTCCGGCGAGATCAACCTCGAAATCCCAAGACCCTCATCCGCCCTTCGGGCACCTTCTCCCGGGGGGAGAAGGGAAATCCGCCTCAGCGCGTCGCGCCGTCGAGGCTTGGGTCGAGTTCCAGTTTCAGGTCCTTGAACCGGACTTCGGTCGGTCCGCCCGAGTGGAGCTGGAGGCCGAAGACCCCCCGGCGCGACACGGCGGGGTCGTCGAGGACGACGGCCGGCTCGCCGTTGATGAAGGTCCGGATCGACGGCCCCGAGGCGACGACCTCGTAGGTGTTCCATTCACCCGATTTGATATGTTCCTCGGCCGACCTGGGCCAGAGCAGGCCGCGGCCGTTCTCCTCGTAGAGCTTGCCCCACCAGTCGGCGCCGACGTCGGCCTGGGGGCCCTTCATCTCGCCGTCCGGGAGGCTCGCGCTGTGGAACTGCAAGCCGCTGTTGCCTTCGTTCTTCACCAGCTTGACCTGGAACGTCAGCCGGAAGTCGCCGGCGGACAGGTCGCTCTTGAGGAACTCGTTGCGTTTCAGGCCGGCGGTCTTGCCGACGATCTCGCCGTTCTCGACCGACCAGAGCGCGGGGTCGCCGGTCCATCCGGTCAGGTCCTTGCCGTTGAAGAACCCCGAGGCGTTCTCGGCGGTCGCCGTCATCGGGACCTGCGAGGGGGACGCCAGGGAGGCGACGAGGGACCGGACCTCGAATTCCGAGAGGGTCGACCAGAGGTCGTCGGGCATCATCGAGAGTTCGCTGGGCTTGCGCTCGTCGACGTCGTCCCGGGGGATGACGACGACCTCGTTGGCGGTCTGCAACGTCACCGCGTCCTTGTCTTCCGAGGTGATCAGGCCGGTCAGGAGCCGGCCGTCGGTCGTCGCCACGACCTGGGCGACGTAGTCCTTGCCGATCAGGGACGAGGGGTCGAGGACGTTCGAGAGGACGTAGTCCAGGTCCGCCCGGTTCGAGCCGGTCAGCTCCGGGCCGATCTTGGCGCCGGCGCCGAAGAGGGTGTGGCACTGCTGGCAGGTCCGCGCGAAGACCGCCCGGCCGAGTTCCAGGTCGGGCTTTTTGGGGGCCTTGGCGGTCAGCATTTTGCGATACTCGGCGATCAGCCGCGACTTGTCGGCGGTGGTCTCGCGGGCGGTCCCCCAGACCTTGCCGATGAGGGCGTCGATCTCGGCGTTCTTGTGGTTTCTGAGCTGGCGGACGACGTCGGCGGAGACCTCCTTCGAGGCGATCGTCCGGGCGCCCACGGCTTCCAGGAGGGCCTTCGACGACCCGACGCGGGCCGCCAGGGTGTTCAAGGCGTCGCGGCGCTCGTCGGGGGTCAGATCGGCGTACGCCTTGAGGATCACCGGCGCGGTCTCGGGGTCGTCGTACGCGGCCAGCCCCCGGAGGGCCTGGGAGCGGAGGCCCGGCTCGGCCAGCAGGCCCCGGAGCACGGGGGCCAACCCGGGGTCGCGAGCCTTCAAGAGCGCGACCAGCGCGTCGTTCCGGATCGGCGCGTCCTTCGATCGATCGGCCAGGGCGGAACGGAGCGAGGCGAGGGCCGCGGGGTCGCCGAACGTGACGGCCAGGGCCGTCGCCAGCGACCGGACCTCGGCGTCGGAGCTGGCGCCGAGCCTGGCGAAGACCGGGGGCCAGGCCCCGGGCATGTCGACCTGGCGGCGCCCCTGGAGCGACTGGTTGAAGGCTTCCAGGATCGTCAGGCGGATTGCGTCGGACTCGGCCCTGTCGAGCGCCCCGACCAGCACGTCGAGGGCCTCGGGCGTCCCGATCGCGGCGATGCGGCGGACCGAATTGCGGAGCAGGCCGGGGAGCTTCGACGAGAGGGCCAGGTCGACCCCCCATCGCGGATCGGCGGCGGCCGACGGCTCAAGCGCGTACCAGACCATCAGCGGCAGGTTGTGGTCGGCGGCGTCCGAGGCGTGGGCGGCGAGCCCTTCCAGGATCGGCTTCCGCGCCGTGGTCGACAGCCGCTGGGCGGCCGACGCCAGGTACAGCCGGACGACCGGAGAGGGGTCGGTCCGGGCCATCCGGCCGAACTGGTCGAGGACCGGGGCGGAGGGCTTGCCCTCCTCGGTCGTGAGCTGGACGGCCCAGCCCCGGACGTCGGGGGAGGCGTCGTTGAGCGCCCGCAGCGCGGCCAGATCGTGCAGGCCCGACACGGCGTGGAGCGCCCACAGGGCGTTCAATCGCGCCTTCACGTCGGCCCCTTCGAACGCCCTGTCGGTCAGGCTCGCGGCGAGCGTCCGCCTGGAGTCCTCGTCCATCGTCGCGGCCCGCTCCTGGAGCAGCCGGCGGGCGTGGCGGACGTGCCAGTCGTTGGGATGCGAGAGCAGGTCGACGAGGTCGGCGGTGGAGGCCGTCCCGGGGTCGATCGCCCGCGACGGCCCCTTCGTCTCGCCGTAGGCGACGCGGAAGATCCGGCCGTTGGTGCGGTCGTGGGCGCGGGGGTCGGTCATGTGGCACTGGTTCTTGTCGTACCAGTCGATCATGTACATCTGGCCGTCCGGTCCCGACTTGAGGCTGACGATCTGCGACCAGAGGTCGTTGGCCAGCAGGAAGTCGGGGCCGTGGCGGCCGACGAAGCCCGAGCCCTCGGGTTCGAGCAGGTCGCGGTTCAGCCGCGCGCCGTGGATGTTGTTCATCAGGATCGAGCCGGCGTACGCTTTGGGCCAGGCGTCCCCCTGGTAGATGAGCGCGCCGGCGTGGGCGTGGCCGCCGCCGGCGAGGTCCGACCGGCCGTTGCCGCCGTGGGGGTTGGCGCCCAGGTAGTGGCGATGATCGGCGATCGTCTTGATGTCGTCATACGTGTATGGGTTGAAGTGCGCCCCAGCCTGCCGCTCGTAGCGGGCGCCCTGGATCACCTGGTACAGGTGGGGGATGACGCACGAGGTCAGGAACGCCCGGCCGTTCGCGTCGAAGTCGACGCCCCAGGGGTTGCTGGTGCCGTGGGCGAAGACTTCGAACTTGTGCTTCGTGGGGTGGTACCGCCAGATCCCGGCGTTGATCGGCGTGCGGTCGGCGTCGGGCGCGCCGGGCTTGCCGACCCGCGAGTGGGTGAACACGCCGTGGCAGCCGTAGAGCCAGCCGTCGGGGCCCCAGTTGAACGAGTTGAGGGTCTCGTGGGTGTCCTGGTACCCCCAGCCGTCGAGGAGCACGACGGGCGCCGAGTCGGGCTTGTCGTCGCCGTCCTTGTCGGGGATGAACAGGAACTCCGGCGCCGCGCCGATCCAGACGCCGCCGAACCCGACCTCGATCCCGCTGACCAGATTGAGCTTGTCGTGGAACACCTTGCGGGTGTCGAACTTGCCGTCGCCGTCCGCGTCCTCGAAGATCAGGATTCGGTCCTTGGCCTGGTCGTCGGGGAGTCGGATCGGGTACGAGTAGGACTCGACGACCCAGAGCCGGCCCCGGTCGTCGATCGTGAACGCGATCGGCTGGATGACGTCGGGCTCGCCGGCGAACAGGGTGACGTGGAAGCCCGGCTGCGCGGTCATCGCCGCCGCGGCCTCGGTCGGGGAAAGCCCCTGGTGCATGAACTGGTCGGCCGCGCCCAGGCTGATCCGGGCCTCGCCCGGGGGCCGCTTCTCCCAGAGGGCGAAGTCGTCGAAGTTGACGTGCCCCCAGCCCGCCGAGTCGTCGTCGACCAGCCGGATGAAGACGGTCTCGCCCTGGTGGGCCGAGAGGTCCGCGACGATGGGCTTCATGTCCTCGGTGTTGTCGCCGGAGACCTTGTAGACCACCTTGCCGTCGTCGGCCTTGACGATCTCCAGCCGGGTCGTGTCGCGTCCGCCGCCGCCGAGCAGGAACCGGGCGAACGGCCGTACCAGCTTGAACGAGGCGGAGGTGAGCGTCCCCTTCGGCCGGTCGCCCCCCCGCTCGAACGCCCCGGCCCAGAACTTGCCCGTGTGCCGGCTCTTCATGTCCCCCCGCCGCGCCGCGACGGCGTCCCCCTCGACGACGCAGTCTTGAAACGCCTCGCCCTGGGGCGTCCAGTCGCGGAGGTCGCCGGTCTCGAAGTCCATGTTCAGGGCGCGCCCGCTCGCGTCGGTCGGCCGCAGCCCCTCCTCGGCGGCGGCCCCCCCTTGTGCAAGAATCAGAGCGAGGACGAATGCGAGAGGCGACATGATCGGGGAACGCATCGAGCGCATGGGCGACCTCGGACTGGACGGGTGGACGATGGCAATGTGAACCGGATTCGTTCTTCAAAGATGAACGCAGGCGGCCCGCGATGCAAGCCCCGTGGCGTTCGATTGGAATGACGAGGGGCCGTGTTCGGCTTCAGCGCGGACCTCAAAGGCCCGTCGGCTTGAGCCGGGCGCCCTCGGGGGGTACGCTCGATGAGGCTGGGGCGAGGATGGGTCGCTCCGAGCCCCAAGACGTCCGAAGCCCATCGTCCAAGGAGCCGCCCGATGTTCGTGGAATATGGGACGTTCGTGAAGCCCTCATCCCCCGGCGGCTGCCTGGCGCTGGCCGATCAGGCGCTCCGCGACCAGGGTATGGTCGTCGTCAAGCCGGCGGACGGCGCCGATTACCTCGTGGTCGGGGGCACCACCGCGGTGACCCTGACCATCGTCGCCGTGCCGCAGCCCAACGGCGCCTGGATGGTCGTCTCGGCCTCGGCCGCCGACCCGAACCTCGCCGCGCAGGCCCGCGACGTCATCCGGGGGATGATCGAATTCACGCCGGTCCCGTGAACGCCGATCAGGGCGCGAGCGGGACGTAGACGCGTTCCAGCTCATCCCGCAATCGCTTGACGATCTCGGGGTGGTCGGCGGCCTGATCCCTGGTTTCCGAGACGTCGGCGACGACGTCGTAGAGGGCGAAGTTCTTGCGGTCGGCGTCGGCGAGCAGTTTCCAGGGGCCGCGGCGGACGGCGATCCGCCAGGGGCCTTCCAGGGCCTTGTCGTACTGCCAGTGGAGCGGGACCGGGCGGTTTTCGACCTTGCCCCCTTCGAGGATCGGCGTGACGTCGACGCCGTCGACCGCGTCCCCAGGCGGCGGGGTCGTCCCGGCCATGGCGCAGAAGGTGGGCGACAGGTCGTAGAAGACCACCGGCTCGGCCGACTCGGTCCCCGGCTTGACCCGGCCCGGCCAGCGGACGACGCCGGGGACGCGCAGGCCCCCTTCCCACATCGACAGCTTCATCCCCCGCAACGGAGCGGCCGAGCCGTGCGAGTGGACCGCGTTGGGATACCGCCTGAGCCCCTCGGGGCCGTTGTCGCTGGTGAACATCACGAACGTCTCGTCGCGGAGGCCGCGGGCGTCGATCGCCTTGACCAGCCGGCCGACCTCGTGGTCGACGAGCGAGACGCTGCCGTAGTAGTCGCGGGTCGTCGGGTCGGGCACGTCGGCGTACATCGACGTATACGCTTCCGGCGTTTCGATCTGCTCGTGCGGGGCGTGGAACGTGACGAACACCGCGAACGGGCGGCCGTCGGCCTTGTCGATGAAGTCGATCGCCTCGTCGACGACCAGGGCCGAGGCGTGCCCCTTCAGCGGTCCGACCTTCCTGGAGTCGCGGATGAAGTTGGTCGGGTCCTGGTGCTTGGTGTTGTTCTGGGTGGCGAACCAGTGATCGAAGCCGAAGTCGCCCGGGGTCGGCTCCTGGCCGTTGAACTTGCTGTTGAGATGCCACTTGCCAGACAGGCAGGTCGTGTAGCCGGCGTCCTTCAGGCGCTTCGCCGTCGTGACCGTGTCGCGCGGCAGGAACACGCCGGAGCCCTGGGGGATCCAGTCGCGAATCCCCAGCCGGTTGGGGTTCCGGCCGCTGAAGAACCCCGCGCGCGACGGCGAACAGACCGGCGCGCCGGCGTACAGGCTCGTCAGCTTCAGCCCCTCGGCCGCCAGCTTGTCGAGTTCCGGCGTCTTGATCCGAGGATGGCCGAAGCAGCCGAGGTCGCCGTACCCCAGGTCGTCGGCGAGCATGACGACGATGTTGGGCCTTGCCGCGGCGGGGGCGTCGGATTCGGAGGCCGCGGCGGCCCCCAGCAACACGGCGACGGCGGCGGCGGCGGCTTCGATCAGCATGACGGGCCTCGCTCGATGTTCAGGATCGGGTGGACGTCCAGGGCCGAGGATAACCGACGGGCGCCGCCGGGGCCACGATTCGGATTTCCCCCGCGATCCTTTCTCGCGAGCGGTCGGGCTGGTAGGCTCTCCTGATGACATGAGCTCGGCTTGCGTTCGGATCGCGCTCGGGGCCTCTCTCCGGCGTCGCAAACGTCAACATCATCAGGAGTTCCAATCGTGAGCAATCGTCCGACCTCTCTCGCGTTCGCCCTCGCCCTCGCCTTCGGACTCGCGCCGCCGCTCTTCGCCGGCGACGAGGCCGGGCCCGCGCGGATGGGGAGCGGGGCGCTGACGTTCGACACGGTGCCGGGCTGGGGGCTGGGCGCCGACGGCAAGTCGGTGCTGGGGTCGACCCACGGCGGCGTCGTCGTCGACAAGGAAGGATTGATCTACACGAGCGCACACGCCGGCGTCTTCGTCTTCTCGCCCGACGGCAAGGTGGTCCGCAGCTTCCTCGGCGACAAGTACTCCGACGTCCACGACATGAAGATCCGCGACGAGGACGGCGGCGAGTTCATCTACGCCGCGCGGAACAACAACGCCGAGGGGATCAAGTTCAACGCCCAGACCGGCGAGATCGTCCTGAAGCTGCCCTTCCCCAAGGAGTCGGGCCTCGACCTGAAGAAGTTCAACCCCACGGCGATCACGGTCGCCCCCAACGGCGACATCTTCCTGTCCGACGGCTACGCAAGCGATCATATCTTCAAGTTCGACAAGACCGGCAAGTACCTGATGCACTTCGGCAAACACGGCGACGGCCTCAAGGAGTTCCACACCGCGCACGGCATGGTGCTGGACACCCGGTACGCCCCCCCTCGCCTGCTGATCTGCGACCGCAACCACCAGCCCCTGGGCCGGCTGCTGCACTACGACCTCGACGGCCGGTTCATCGGCGTGGTCGCCGAGAACCTGGGCATGCCCACCTCGGCCGCGGTCCACGGCGACCACGTCTCCGTCCCCGACCTGATGGGCCGGCTGATCGTCCTCGACAAGAACAACACCGTCGTCTCCGTCCTCGGCTACAACGCCGACCCCGCCAACGGACGGAACTTCAACGTCCCCCAGAAGGACTGGGTCGAAGGGGTCTTCAGCGGCACCCACGGCTCGTACTGGGACAAGGACGGCAACCTCTACGTCCAGGACTGGAACGTCTCCGGACGGATCATGAAGCTGCTGAAGGTCAAGTAGACAGCCCGCCTCGAAGGTGGACGGCGCAACGGGGACTGGCTCCGAGGGTACTCGCTCGGTGCCTGTCCCCCTTCCG
>CALCIC010000310.1 GCA_937907405.1 uncultured Isosphaeraceae bacterium
GTTGACGACGTCGCGGGCGACCTGGGTGTCGATCAGGCCGGGATTGACCGCGTTCACGCGGACGCCTTGCCTGACGTATTCGAGGGCCGCCGCCCGCATCAGGCCGACCACGCCGTGCTTGGACGCGATGTAGGATCCGATTCCGGGGTTGCCGGTGAGCGCCCCGACCGACGCGTTGTTGACGATCGCGCCGGCGCCCTGGCGCTCCATCTGCCGCAGCTCGTGCTTCATGCAGCTCCAGACGCCGCGCAGGTTGATCCCGACGACGCGGTCCCAGTCCTCGCGAGTGCTGTCGGCGGTCGGGGCGATCCGGGCCATGACCCCCGCGTTGTTGAACGCGGCGTCGAGCCGGCCGAACTCGGCGACGGTGCGGTCCACCATCGCCGCCACCTGGTCGTCGTCGCTCACGTCGCATGGAATCGCGATCGCCTTGAAGCCGGCGACGACCAATTCCGCCGCCGCCGCCTTCA
Organism: uncultured Isosphaeraceae bacterium; assembly: GCA_937907405.1. Lineage (GTDB taxonomy): Bacteria > Planctomycetota > Planctomycetia > Isosphaerales > Isosphaeraceae > Paludisphaera. The sequence continues at coordinate 471 of CALCIC010000310.1, forward strand.
CCGCGGCTTCCTTGAAGTCCGCCAGCGCGACGGCCGCGCCCGCCTCCGCGAACGCCCGAGCCGTCGCCAGCCCCATGCCCGATGCGGCCCCGGTGACGAGCGCCACCCGATCCTTGAAGTCGAATTGAACCATGTGTATTCCTTCCGCGTCGCTTATTGCGGGCGCTTCTCGAAGACTTCCTTCGCGACCGGCAGCGCCGAGAAGACGTTCGGCCAACCGACGTGGAAGGCGAGATGCGTCAGCGCCTCGGCGGCCTGGGCCTGCGTGAGTCCGTTGTCCATCGCCCTGTTGAGGTGATAGGGCATCTGCGCGACCTGGCCGGCCGCGATCAGCGCGCTGACGGTGACCAGGCTCCGGTCCCGGGGGGCGAGGTCCGGCCGGAGCCAGAGATCGCGGAACAGGACGTCGGTGGTGTACTGGACGACCCCCGGCGCCACGGCGCCGAACTGCTCCTCGACGCGGGCCTTGCGGTCCGCCTCCGCCGCTTCATTCAGCGGCAGCAATTCCGGGGAGACCTCCGGGAGTTGATCGGCCCCGATGCGTCGCCGGGCGAAGACGTCCTTCGCGACGGCCGCGGCCGACATGGCGTTCCCCCAGCCACAGTAGAACGCCAGGTGCGTGATGATCTCGGAGATCTCCCGAGGCTTGACTCCGCTGTCGAGCGCGAGTTCCAGGTAGGAGGCGAGTTCGACCGTATGGTTGCGCGCGACGAGCGCGGCGAGCGTCACGATGGAGCGGTCTCGCGGCGAGAGGTCGGGGCGCTTCCAGAGGTCGCCTCGGACGATGCGAGCCTTGTAGGATTCCAGTGCGGGAGAAACCACGGCTGCCTCCTGATTCGTATTCGTGGATTGATGAGCAATGGGCTCTGACGCGCGCGCCGGCTTCCGCGCCAGCGTCGGCGTCGGGGAAATGAAGACGAGCGACGCGACCGCGGCGGTCAGGGCAAGGGTCACTGAGGCGAACGGCTGGGTTTTCATCTCGTGATTCCTCCAGACGGCCTCAACGGCCGGTCATCTGCTCCAGGTGTTCGGGATACCGAGCCCCTTGCACCGTGATCTTCGAGGCCGCGGCCTCGATCTCGGCGAGGTCGGAGGGGGTGAACTCGACCTGGGCCGCGCCGAGGTTCTCCTCCAGGCGATGGAGCTTCGTCGTGCCCGGAATGGGAACGATCCACGGCTTCTGGGCGAGGAGCCACGCCAGGGCGATCTGGGCCGGGGTCGCTCCCTTTCTCGCGGCAACCTCGGCGAGCAGGTCGACCAGGGCCCGATTCGCCTTCATCGCCTCGGGAGTGAAGCGGGGGATCGTGCTCCGAAAGTCGTTGCCGTCGAGCTTCGTGCTCTCGTCCATCTTCCCGGTGAGGAAGCCCTTCCCAAGAGGGCTGTACGGGACCAGGCCGATGCCCAGCTCCTCGAGCGTCGGGATGACCTCGGCCTCGGGCTTTCGCCACCAGAGTGAGTACTCGCTCTGGAGCGCCGCGACCGGCTGGACCGCGTGGGCGCGACGAATCGTCCGCACCCCGGCCTCCGAGAGCCCGAAGTGCTTGACCTTGCCCGCCTGGATGAGCTCCTTGACCGCGCCCGCGACGTCCTCGATGGGCACGTCAGGGTCGACCCGGTGCTGATAGAGGAGGTCGATGACGTCGGTCCTCAATCGCTTGAGCGAGCCCTCGACGGCATCCTTGATGTGATCGGGTCGGCTGTTCAATCCGGCCGCCCCGGGCCTGTTGTCCTCTCCGCTCAAATCGAAGCCGAACTTCGTGGCGATGACCACCCGGTCGCGGAACGGGGCCAGGGCCTCGCCGACCAGCTCCTCGTTGGTGAACGGGCCGTAGACCTCGGCGGTGTCGAAGAACGTGACCCCGCGCTCCACGGCCGTCCTGATCAGCGACAGCGCCTCTCCCTTTTCCATGGGCGGGCCGTAGCCGAAGCTCATTCCCATGCAGCCGAGGCCGACGGCCGAGACCTCCAGGCCGCCGTTTCCGAGTTTTCGCGTGTGCATCATTTCACCCCGTGATTTTTAGGAGTGTTTAGTCGACCGAAACGTTCGAGCCGCGTCACCGAGTTCATTTAAGGCCGAGCGCCCTCGAAAGAAAAGGAGCGTTCCTCCAAAAGCCTTGCCTAATTCTCCAGAGGACCGGGGAACCCAGTCGCGAGGCGGCGTATACTGCAAGAGGATCCAGATAAGGTTCCAGGAAGCCTGGAGGATGAGATGAAGCGTGTAAGCGACAATCAGAGGCGGCTCGCGCGCCTCCTCGGCGAGGTGGCCGTTCACGAGGGGATCAACCCGACCTTCGTCGACGGCGTGGAGGTGATCCGCAGGTCCGCGCCGGCCGCCCGCGCGCCGGTGGTCTATCAGCCGAAGATCCTCATCGTCGGCCAGGGGAGCAAGCGGGCGTACCTGGGGGGCGAGGTCTACCGCTACGACGCCTACAACTACCTGGTCCTCCCCGTGCCGATGCCGGCGGAATGCGAGACCGAGGCGTCCCCCGAGGAGCCGATGCTCTTGATCGCCGTCGACGTCGAGCCGGCGATGCTCGGCGAGATGCTGCTTGAGCTGGACGACGTTCCGCCGACCGCCGGCTCGACGCCCCGAGGCATCGCCTCGACCCCGATGACCGAGGAGCTGGGCGGGTCCGTCTGCCGGCTGCTGGAATGCCTGAAGTCCCCGCTCGACAGTCGCATCCTCGGGCGTCAGATGGTCCGCGAGATCGTCTATCGCGTGCTCCGCGGCGAGCAAGGGGGCTCGCTCCGCGCCCTGGCCGGCCGGGACGACCACTTCGCCCGGATCGCCCGGGTGCTGCGGCACGTCCACGCCGACTACGCCGAGCCGCTCAGCGTCGAGGAGCTGGCGCGGAAGGCCGGGATGAGCGTCGCGGCCTTCCACCACTACTTCAAGATCGTGACGGCCAGCTCGCCGCTCCAGTACCTGAAGCGAATCCGGCTCGACCAGGCGAGGCGGCTGATGGCCCACGACGGCTACAACGCGGGCTCGGCGGCGAGGGCGGTCGGGTACGAGAGCGCGTCGCAGTTCAGCCGCGAATTCAAGCGGCTCTTCGGCGCGACTCCCGTCGAGGACGCCGCACAGACGCGGACTCGCCTCGTCGCCGTCTGAAGCCCCCGACGACGCGCCCCGTCGGCCCCCGATCATCGGCCTCGAAACGTGGCCACGACCACCGTCCGATCGTCCGGCGGCGGCTCCCCGGCGGCGAACGCGAGGTTCTCCTGGTCGATCGCGCGGAGCAGGTCGCTCCCGCGGGCGCCGCGATGGCGGACCAGGCCTTCGAGGAGTCCGTCCATGTTCCACAGCCGCCCCGCCGGGTTCCGAGTATCGGTCACCCCGTCGGAGAACATCAGCATCGTGTCGCCCGCCGCGAGCCGGCGGACGGTCGCTTCCCCGTTGGGCGGTTCCGAGTCGACTCCGAGTGGGAATGTGTGCGCTTCGAGCAGCTCCACCGCGCCGTCGGTACGTTGCAGCACCAGGGGCCCGTGGCCCGCCGAGAAGAATTCGAGCGCCCCGTCGGGCGACAGCCTCGCCGCCGCGAGGGTCACGAACCGATCGCCCGAGAGGTCGTCCAGGATCAGCTCGTTCAGCCGCAGGACCGCGTCCCGCAGGCCGAGGGACTGCGCCAGGCCGCGCCAGTACGCCCGGCACTCGGCGGCGACCAACGCGGGGCCGACGCCGTGCCCCGACACGTCCCCCAGGGCGAGGACGATCGATCCGTCCGGGACGCGCAGCCAGTCGTAGAAGTCCCCCCCCGCGTAGGCGGCGGGCGCGCTGAACCCGGAGAGGTCGATCCAGTCGGCTCGGAGCGCTTTGGGCAGGAGGGACCCCTGAATTTCCTGCGCGATCCGCATCTCCCGATGCAGTTCGGCGAGCAGCCTCTCGTGCCGCTCTCGCTCCACCCGGTCCGTCATCTCCTGCGCCATGCCGATCAGCATGGGCTCGCCGGTGACCGGATGGCGGAACGGGACGTCGTAGCGGCGGTAGTAGCTGAGCGTCCCGTCGGGCTCGCGGTACGGATCGGCGTCCATGACGCTCGGCTCGCCCGCGGCCATGATCCGTCGGCCCAGTTCGATCGTGCGACGCGCGAATGCCTCGTCGGGCTCGACGTCCAGGAAGCTCTTGCCGGCGATCCGGTCCTTCGGCACGCCGAAGTAGTCGGACGCCGCCTTGTTGACATAGACCAATCGCATGTCGGAGTCGCAGATGAAGAGAAAGTCGGGCAGCAGGTCGATGAGCATGGAGAGAAGGCCCTCGCCCAGCCCGTCCGCTTTCCCGATCGCGTCGTCGTTCATGGCGCTCTTTCCTGAGGAGGCCCACCCTTGGATACTGCCCCGACGGACCCGTGGTCGTCGCCGCCGGCTTGACGCCGTCCCGGCGTCCGGCATGCCGGAACACCTCGCATCCCCCTGTTGCACTGATACTAAACCCCGTCAGTCGGCTTCGTCAGTCGGTTTCACCGGAAACGAGTCCCTTTTCCTCTCTGCACGGTTCGCCCCTGCCTCTCAGGGTTGCGGGGTTCGTCGTTCGGCGGACCAGGGAACTCTCCAACCCTGGGACGGGGGGGGCGGCCTGACGACCAGGACGAGGAACTTGCGTGGTCGGCGTCGGCGCGGAGGTCGTCCTCCGTTATCCTGGGTGGCTTGCCAGGATTCGAGGCCCCCGGGGTAATGCCGCGATGCTGTTGATGGCCGAGGACCAGGACGAGCGGGTGATCTGGGTGGTCGTGGAGCTGCACCGCCCCAAGCAACGCATCCGCAGCCGGATCGTCCTGCATCTCGGCGAGTACCGGAACCGGGACGAGGCCGAGGCCGCGTTCCTGGCCCGGATCGCGACCGACCCCCGACTTCGCGAGATCGTCGAACGCTGGGCCGCGAATGCGGCCGACGTGCTCTCGGATCGCAAGGCGAGGGCGAAGTTCCTCCTTTACGGCGCGGGCACCGGGGGCGTCGCGGAATACGCCGACGAGATCCTGAGAAGGCGCGCCCACGAAGAGGAGCAGGCGAGGGCGCGCGCGCGAGCGGCGTCGTGGTCGTCGAGCGGTCCTCATCCGGCGTTCACCCTGCTGGGCCTCCCGAACGTCGCCACGATCGCCGAGATCAAATCCGCCTACCGTCGCAAGGCCGTCGACTGCCATCCCGACAAGGGAGGCGATCATATGTCGATGGTCAAGCTCAACGCCGCGTACGAGACGGCCGTCGAATACGCCGCCTGGCGCGGTTGAGTCAAGGTCGAGGATCCGTCTCGTGATCGATCAGAGCCCGCCGTCGAGGGCGTCGCGAATCGTCGGCAGGTACTTCTCGGGAGAGGCGGTGTTGACGAGGACGACGCGGTCGCCGGATCGGATCATGCCGAGGTCGGCGAGTTCGGGGAGAGCGGCGAGGGCGGCGGCGCCCTCGGGCGACCAGGCGAACCGGGCGCGGCGCCATTCGTCGGCGATCGTCCGGCGGATCGCCTCGTCGCCGACGGCCAGCGCGCGGCCGCCGGACTCGCGGACGATCCGCAGCACGTTGACGTGCCCGACGTTCTGCGCCACGTTCAGGCCGGTGGCGACGGTCCGGCCGGGGGGCAGGGGGGTGACGTCGGCCGCCCCCTCGGCGATCGCCCGGACGATCGGCGTGGCGGCCTCGCTCTGGACGCAGATCATCCGGGGACGCTTCGAGCCGACCAACCCGAGCGCCTCCAGCTCGTCGAACGCCTTGGCCATGCCGACGACCCCCGTGCCGCCGCCGG
>CALCIC010000311.1 GCA_937907405.1 uncultured Isosphaeraceae bacterium
GCCGTCATCCGGGCGGTCGCGCAGAAGACGCAGCCCATCGCGCAGCCGACCTGCGACGAGAGGCAGAGACTCACCGCCCCTTGCTTATGCAGCGGGATCAAAACCGTTTCCAAGGCCAACCCTTCGGCCGTGCGGAACCGAAGCTTCTGGAAGCCGTCGATCGGCGAGACCACGGAGCCGTCGAGCGTCAGCCGGGGCAAGGGGAGGGGCGTGACGGCCTCGACCAGCCGCCGTGGAATCTGGGACTCGCTCATCCAGGAGGAGGGCTCGTACGCGCCGCGCTGAAAGATCGTCGAGAGCAGTCGGCGGACGACCCTCGGCGAGCAGCCGCGGTCGGCCGCCCATTGTTCCAGCCTCGCCGGCGTCGTATTGCGTGGGTCCATGATCGCGGCCAACCTTGAAAACTCGGGACGTCTCTCGCTCGTCCTCACAGGATAGCGGATAATGCGGCTGAAATGCTCACGAGGGATCGATTTTTGCATGCCCCGAGATCAACTCAGGCGGAATGGCGGTCTTCACCGGATTTTTTCGACCCAACCTTTGGGCGACACGTTGCGTAGAACGAGGGAACCGCGTCCGATCGGGCCGGTTGGGAACGACCACGGCCGTCGGTGACGGTCTTCCGCGACGGGGCCGACGGCCCAAAGGTCGCGGCGGAATGATCAACGTCAATCAAGCGAGGAGTAGATAGAAGATGAGACGAAACCCAGTCGCCTGGGCGGCCCTCGTGGTCTCGACGGCCGCCTTGCTGAGTTCGACCGGAGTCCTCCGACCGATGCCGGCCGCGCCCAAGACGACGCCCGAGAGTCGGAAGACGGCCCAGGCGCTTTCCGAGGCTTATGAATCGGTCGCCGACTTCGTGCGTCCGTCGGTGGTGCAGATCAGCGTTCAGAAGAAGGCCCCGAGGATGTCGGGGATGCGGAATTTCCCGTTCCAGTTCCCGGCCCCGGGGGGGCGCGGCGACGGTCCGGCGAATCCCCGCGACATGAAGGACCTTGAGGAGATGCTCAAGAAGTTCTTCGGCCCCGAAGGTCGGCCCGAGCCCCAGCAGTTCGGCGGTCGCGGCGGCGGCGTCGGCTCCGGGTTCGTCTACGACGACAAGGGGCACGTCCTGACCAACAACCATGTCGTCGCCGACGCCGACAAGATCACCGTGGTATTCCACGACGGCGTCGAGCTGCCGGCCGTCGTGGTCGGTCGCGACTCCAAGTCGGACGTGGCGGTCGTGAAGGTCGAGACCACGAGCTATCCGCCGTTGCCGATCGGCGACAGCAACAAGCTGAAAGTGGGCGATCTGGTGATGGCGGTCGGCTCGCCGTTCGAGTTGAGTCAGAGTTTCACGACCGGGATCATCTCGGCGACCGAGCGGAACACGGTCGGGATCAACGAGTACGAATCCTTCCTTCAGACCGACGCGGCCATCAACCCCGGCAACTCGGGGGGCCCGCTGGTCGACATGGACGGTCAGGCCGTCGGGGTCAACTCGGCGATCGTGACCGGCGGCCGGGGCATGTCCGGTTCGGGGGGCAACGACGGCATCGGCTTCGCGATCCCGATCGCCATGGCGGCGAACGTGGCCGACCAGCTTATCAAGGACGGCAAGGTTCATCGCGCCCGGATCGGGATCGTGCTGGCGCCGTTGACGCCGGTGCTCGCCAAGCAGCTTGGCATCGAGGAAGGAACCAAGGGCATCCTGGTCGGCGAGGTCCTTCCCGACGGTCCCGCCGCGAAGGCCGGGCTCAAGCAGGGGGATGTGATCGTCGGCTACGGCGGAGAGAAGATCCTCAGCATCCCGACGTTCCGGCTCAAGGTCGCCTCAAGCGCGGCCAATAAGTCGTCGGACGTCGAATTCTTCCGCGACGGCAAGCGGCAGACGGCGAAGATCACCCCGGCCCCGGCCGAGAACGTCGTGTTCGACGTCGAGCGCCAGCAGACCGAAGGGGACGCCGCAGAGGAGGCCGAACCCGCCAAGACCGCGATCAGCGACTTCGGCCTGGAAGTCCAGGCTTTGACGCCCGACCTCGCCAAGGGTCTGCGGCTCAATGACAAGATGAAGGGCGTGCTGATCGCGTCCGTCAAGGAAGGCAGCGTCGCTGAAGCCGAAGGGCTCAAGGCGGGGGACGTGATCACCTCGGTCATCCTCGACGGCGGTCCCAAGGACGTCACCAGCGTCGCCGGCTTCCAGAAGGCGGCCGCCGACGCCTCGGTTCTGTCCTTCTATGTGAAATCCGCCGACGGCCCCGGCCGATTCGTCTCGCTGTCCAAGCCGAAAAAGTAAGGACGGCCGGAATCGTATCACGGCGAACTGGAAAAGGGGCGGGCCGATGCGAGATCGGCGCCGCCCCTTTTTTTATGATAATCCAGAGAGACCTGGGTCCGTGGGGCCAATCAGGGGGAGTCGCTTCGAAGTCGGCGGGTCATGCTGGTGGTGCAAGGAGTATCGACCCGAACCCCTCCCGAGTTGCGAAAAAGTTCTCCCACGCATGCGATTCCCTGGCGAGGGCGTTCCGATTGCGCGAGATCCCCGGCTCGCGCCCTCCTTCGGATCGTCTCGTGCGGGTGAACTCGAACGAAAGCGCGTGCGAAAACCGACCGGGCTTGAGTATGATGAGTCGTAGTGTGGAGGTCCGAGGCCGTCGCCGCCGGCGCGACCTCGCGGCCGTGAATTGAGACGCGAAGAGCCTGCCGGTTGGTCCGATGGACGGCAGGCTTTTGTCATTCCCCGCGGGCCGAGGACGAGGATCGCGATGATCGATCCGACGACGAATCCTGGATCGGAAGAGCACGAATCGACCGAACGGTACGACATCGAGGTCGCGCCCCGGGTGCGCAACCTGCCGGCGTATCTGTTCGGCAAGATCAACGAACTGAAATACCGCAAGCGGCGCGACGGCGTCGACGTGATCGACCTGGGGATGGGCAATCCCACCGATCCGCCCGACCAGTCGGTCGTCGACAAGCTCTGCGAGGCCGTGCAGGATTCGAGAAACCACCGCTACAGCGTGGCCAACGGCGTTTTCAACCTGAGGCGCGAGGTCGCGGCCAAGTACCAGAACCGGTTCGGCGTGACGCTGGACCCCGACCAGGAAGTCGTCGCGACGATCGGGTCGAAAGAGGGCTTCAGCCACATGTGCCTGGCGCTCCTGGGGCCCGGCGACACGGCGCTGGTGCCCGCGCCCAGCTTTCCAATCCACGTCCACGCGATCGCCCTGGCGTCGGCCAACGTGATCACGCTCGACTGTCGCGACGGCCAGGCGTTCCTGGCCAACATCGCCCGGGTCTGCGAAAGCCTGCTCCCTCGGCCCAAGATCCTGGTGCTGAATTACCCCCACAACCCGTCGTCGACGGTCGTCGAGCCCGGCTTCTTCGAGGAGATCGTCGGCCTGGCCAAGAAGTATCACTTCTTCGTGATGCACGACTTCGCCTACGGCGACATCGGTTTTGACGGCTACCAGCCGCCGAGCTTTCTGTCGGTGAAGGGCGCGACGCAGGTCGGCTGCGAATTCACGACCATGTCGAAGGGGTACAACATGGCCGGTTGGCGGGTCGGCTTCGCGGCGGGCAACCGCGACATGCTCGGCGCGCTCAAGGCGATCAAGGGCTACTACGACTACGGCATCTTCCAGGCCGTTCAGGTCGCTTCGATCGTCGCGCTGCGGCACGGCGAAGAAGGCCGACTGGCGCAGGTGGCCGAGTATCAGGAGCGCCGCGACGTGATGGTCCGCGGGCTCAGGCGGCTGGGTTGGGAAGTCGACCCGCCGCGCGCCGGAATGTTCGTCTGGGCCAAAATGCCCGAGCCCTGGCGGAGCCAGATGGGCTCGATCGACTTCGCCATGAAACTACTGGAAGAGGCGAACGTCGTCGTCAGCCCCGGGCGCGGCTTCGGCGAGACCGGCGAGGGCTTCCTCCGCCTCGCCCTGGTTGAGAACCCCCACCGCCTCCGCCAGGCGATTCGCCAGATCGGCCGCTGCCTCCGGATGGAGCAGGCGGTCAACTGACCGTCGCCTCGATTGAAAGTCTACGGGGGCCGATCGAACCACTCGGTCGATCGGCCCCCGTTTGCGATTGAACCTGGCTTGGCTCGGCTCAAACCTTGTGCTGCGGGCGTCCCGGGCCCTGCGCCTGGGGAGACGAATTGTCGTGCGGGCCGGGCTGGTTGGAAGCGTGGCCGAAGCTGGGGCCGCCGCCGGGTTTGGAGGGAGGAAGCAACTCCAACCGGCCGAAGATCATTCGCCCCGCGCTGGTCTGGAGGACGCTGGTGACGGCGAGTCGAACCATCTCGCCGAGGTGTTGCGCGCCTTGCTCGGCGACGATCATCGTGCCGTCGTCGAGATAGCCGATGCCTTGCCCCGGCTCCTCGCCGCGCTTGATCAGCTTGACGTCGAGATGCTCGCCGGGCAGGACGATCGGCTTCATGGCGTTGGCCAGGTCGTTGAGGTTGATGACCTCGACCCCCTGGAGCCGTGCGATCTTGTTGAGGTTGTAGTCATTGGTGACGACCTTGCCGCCGAGGTGCCTGGCGAGGATCACCAACCGCTGATCGACCTCGCGAACGCCGGCGAGTTCGGGCAGGTCGGCGTCGTCGATCCGAACCTCGATCCCCGGCGACTTCTGGAGTCGGTTGAGGATGTCGAGGCCGCGGCGTCCCCGGTTCCGCCTCAGCTTGTCGGAGCTGTCGGCGATGCCTTGCAACTCCTGGAGCACGAACCGAGGGACGACCATCGGTTGGTCGATCACCTTGGTCTCGGCCACGTCCGCGATCCGGCCGTCGATCACGACCGAGGTGTCGAGCACCAACGGCCGCGCGCCCTTGACCTCCTTCGAGAACTCGACGTACGGGATCAGAAACCGGAAGTCGTCCTTGGTCTGGAGCAGGGTCGAAACGCAGATGTAGCACATGAAGATCATCAGGATGCTGGAGATCCCCATATGGGCCTTGGGATGGATGAACTGCTGCAAGGCCGGCTGGACGGCGTCGTTGATCAGGTTGCTGAGGACGATGCCCACGATGACGCCAAAGTAGACGGCGGAGATCGTCTGGATGCGCTTCCGGGGGCTGAGCAGGTCGCCGACCACGATGGCGACGGCGGCGAGCATGATGCCGATGAAGACGACGTAGGTATTTCCTAACTCGTTCTCGCTCATGATTTTGGCGAAACGAGCGCCGACGGCGGCGGACCCAAGGATGAAAATCGCGCGGATCAGAACGAGCAGCATGGGAGGTTCACCTCGCTACGCTTGAGGGCCGAATGCGACCAGACCCAGGATTCAAGATTAAGATGACTGCGATGAATTGCTAGAGAAAACTAGAAAGCTGGCTTGAACCCGGCCTCAAGATCGTTCTCGATCTCGCGCTGGAGCCTGTCGTGAAATGCGCCGAGGCTCTCGGTGACGACCTTGGCCTGCGCCAGGATCGGCATGAAGTTGACGTCTCCGTCCCACCGCGGGACGACGTGCCAGTGAAGATGGCCGGGAAGCCCCGCGCCGGCGGCCGCCCCCTGGTTGAGCCCGACGTTGTAGCCCTGGGGGCGGAACATCCGGTCGAGGAGCCTGATCATCCAGCGGATCGTCTGGATCGGCTCGACAAGGTCGGGGCCCTCTAGCTCTTGGAGTGATCCGGAGTGGACGCGAGGCGCAATCAAGAGATGACCGTTGTTGTACGGGAAGCGGTTGAGCATCACGACCGAGTGGGCCCCTCGCCAGGCGATCAGACTCTCAACGTCGTCGTCGCGGTCCAAGGCGTCACAGAGGAAGCAACCAGACGCCGAGTTCGGGTTCCGGGGCGCGGCCGCGACGTACTGCGCCCGCCAGGGCGCCCAGATTCGATCGAGCACGACGAGAACTCCGAACGGCCACCGGCAGGGGGGCGCCCGCGGAACGGGACGCGGCCTTCGGCGTTCGAGACGACCCCGAAACCGAAGCCTCGCGAATCAAACGACGTCCGGAGGACTCCGCCGCCTTCGCGAGTATCCCATCGTACCAAGCGGGGAACCGAACTGTCTCGCGCGACTCGGCGGAATTCTCTGGATTTCTAAAGGCGTGGGAACGCCGGCTAGAGCAGCCGGCGTTCCCAGAAAGGGGCGGATCGAGCCCAGACGCGGCCGGCGATCTGGCCGTTCTCGACGACGATCAACGGCGTGGGGGGCTCGCCCGGCTTGAAGTCGATCTCGGGATCGAGAAGCGAATGGTTCCCCGGAACGCGGAAC
>CALCIC010000312.1 GCA_937907405.1 uncultured Isosphaeraceae bacterium
CGATCAGCTTGGCCGTAAAATCGGTGTCCGGGGCGGTCGAGGAGATCCAGAGCTTCACCTCGACCGTCCCCACCACTTCGACGTCCTTCTCCAAGGGCGCGGTTCGATAAACCAGGACGTCGCGACGCTCGGAGAGCGGCAAGGTCGGGCCGGGGGGGAACGAGTCGTCGCGGGCCCGCTGATCGTAGCCGCCGGCGACCATCAATCCCTGGCTCGACGAGATGTTGCCGCCGATGGTCGGCACGGCATGCGACGGGTCGAACGTGTAGGTCGTGCTGCTCTCGACCTCGGCGGGGGGCGTCGTCGTCAATGTTCCGTCGTGATGGAGGTAGTACGACGTCGGCTGGACCCGCGCGAGGGGCCATTCGCGCTCGCCTCGCCAGTAGCCGCCGTGCTGAAGCCGGCCCGAGGGGGACCGCCGGTCGTCGCCGGTCCCCATGATGTAGAGCATCACCGGCGGATCGGCGTCGACGCCCCCGACGCCCTTCATCCAGCGGTCGTACCACCGCAGGCGATAGGCCGACAGATCGATCGCCGCGTCCCTGGTGAACTCGACCTCGCCGGCGACGTTCGACCCCTGCCCGCCGTGGGTCCAGGGGCCGATCGTCAACCGCTGGGGGGACTTTTTGGCTTTGGAAAGCGCCTCGTAGTTCATCGTCACCTGGCGAGTCCACGAGTCGTACCAGCCGGTCAGGTGCAGGACGGGGACGTCGCGGTAGTCGGCGACGTGGTCGACGACCGACATCCCCTTGACGTGCCAGAACGGCGCCTCGGGACCGCTCCGCATCGCCTGAAGGAGCCAGGCTTCGTACTCGGGAACGACCCTCAAGGGGGTTGTACCGGGACGCACGGGCAGGCTCGCGACGTGCTGTCGGATGCGCAGGCCGTTCTCGACGAGCGCCCCCTTGAGCGCCGGGTCGGTGAGGGCCGCCTTGCCGTTGGGCGCGCCGATCTGGAAGATCCAGTTCATGAACCGCAGTTCGTACGCGCCGCCGTGCCGCACGCCGCTGACGCCGCAGTTGGACATGGCGTCGACCGGGACCATCGTGGTCAGGTGGGGCGGGTTCATCTCGGCGAGCGCGTGCTGCGTGCCTCCGGGGTAACTTGTGCCGAACGTGCCGACCTTGCCGTCGGACCAGGGCTGCGAGGCGATCCACTCGACGACGTCGTAACCGTCCCGGGGGTCGTCGGCCAGGCCGCGCCAGGTCCCCTCGCTGGCGAACCGGCCCCGGACGTCGTTGGCGACGACGACGTACCCCCGCGCGGCGTAATACTTCCCCTCGCCCGCCGCGCCCTGCTTGCCGTAGGGGGTCCGGGTCAAGAGCGCCGGGAACCGGCCCTCCGCCGGCTTGCCGTCGCGCTCGGGCCGATAGAGGTCCACGGCCAGACGGACGCCGTCGCGGACCGCGACCATCACCTCCTTCTCGACCGCGACGCCGTATTCGGCCGGTCGATCGCCGACGACCGGCGCCGTCGCCTGCGCCCGCGCTTCGCGGTCGGCCGCCAGCCCCGAGGCCACGATCAAACCCGCCACGATCAACGTTTGTTTCACGATTCCTCGCATCGATCGACGGCTCCCTGACTCAATGTGGCGAAAGAGCAACGACGACCCCGCGGCCGCCAAGGTCTCCCATCTTCCGGCGCCGGGTCGACTCATGCCACTTTTTGGAGGATTTCAGCGAAAATCGTCGTGATTCCCCTGGTGTATTGCGTGCTTGCATTGTAGCATGCGATAGGCGCGGTCGAAGTTGATCTCGAAGCCTTGGGACGATTCGATTAACTTGACGAACGGGGTTCGCATCCGGGGGGCGACGTTCTATTTTGTGTAATGGATGGGTGGGCCACAGCGTATTAAATCTTGGGAATGGCGAATGATTCGCTCGCCCAGGCCGAATAAAGAGTTCAAGCGTCGTGACATGAAGACGGATCACCGATTTTATGTGAAGTGAAGGGGGATGGGAGCTTTGGCGGGAGGCGCGGAAACCAAGCGGCGAGCGCACCGGTCGTACAGGCCAGCCGTTGAGGCGATGGAGGTGTTGCGCCTGCTTTCGGGCGCGACGGCCTCGGCGACTTTGCCGGCGGTCGCGGCCGAGCACCATGTGTTCGGCGACGCCGGTCTCGCCGGGCCGATGGTCGAGGCGCCTCCGCTCTCGGACGCCGCCTGGGACGTCGCGCTGCACGACGCCGGGCTCGACGACTACCTGGCGACGCGCGAATCGACGCGCGGGGCCGAGCCGTCGATCGTCTCGCGGGTCGACGCCGACTCGACGGCCTCGGGGCTCTCGCAGCTCGACAAGTACCTCAACCGCGCCTGGTATCGCGCGGGGATTCCGCCCCAGGCCCACGACGACTGCACGCAGGCGGTTTACGCGACCCTGCTCCAGCAGCTCGGCCGCGCCCGGTTCGACGGCCTGCTCAGCGACGTCGGCCGGGGGGGCGTCAAGGACGTCTTCACCCGCGAGACGACCGAGGGGCTCGACTTCTTCCGTGCCGTCGACATGATCAAGAAGCGCGCCCAGCGCGAGCGCGTCCATCAGTCGCTCGATTCGATCGACGTCGCCGGCCCGTCCCACGACCTCGAGGCGCGTTCCTGGCGCGACTCGCTTCAGGAGGCCATCGACGACTCGCTCAACGCGCGCGAGGCGTCGCTGATCTACGAGACGCTCAAGGGCAAGACCCTCGCCGAGATCGCCCTGCAATGGGGCGTCGCCTCCAAGACCGTCAGCAACGAGAAGACCCGCGTCTTCCAGAAGCTCCGGGGCGTCCTCCAGACCCAGGCCGTCGACTGACCCAGGCCGGCCGGCCGCCCGGCCGATCGGCTGGCCCGACGATCGCCGATCCCGTACTCTGGACGAAGCGGCGAATCCGGGTTGAGACCTGGCCATCGGAGACGCGTCGACATGCGGCCCTCCCCTCGAACCACCGTCGCGGTCGGACTCGCGCTGATCGTCGTCGCGGCGAGCGTGTTCGCGCACGCCCGGCAAGCGGCCGACCCTAAAGCCGCGGCCGAGAAATCACCACCCGCCAAGGCCCACCCCGAAGCCAGGGAGAAGCCCAGGCCCAGGCCGAAGGACGAGCGCGGTGGAGGGCCTCGGGTGCTGACCAAGGCCGAGGCCGAGGCCCGGCGGAACAGCCCGTTCTTGCTGCGGCCCGGGACGTCGCCCGGCGACCCGCCGTCGAAGTACGATTCCGACGACGCGCGCGACGACCCCCCGTGGCGGCAGGCGTCGTTCTTCGGGGTCCGGGCGCGGGGGCGGTTCTTCGTCTACGTCCTCGACCAGTCGGGGAGCATGGTCGACGACGACCGCCTGACGCGGGCGACGATCGAGCTGAGGCGCAGCGTGTTCGCGCTTCAGAGCCCGCAGCGGTTCGAGGTCATCTTCTACAACGACGAGTCGACCGCGATGCCCGGCGGCCCGATCCCCCGCACGGCCGACCAGCACAACAAGGAGCTTCTGACGTCCTGGCTGCGACTGATCGACCCCGACGGCGAGACCGATCCCCGAGGCGCGATCCAGCAGGCGTTGGCGTTGCGGCCGGACGCCGTGTTCCTGCTCTCCGACGGCGAGTTCCCCGAAGGGACCGTCGACGCCGTCGCCCGCGTCAACCGTCGCAAGATCCCGATCCACTGCATCGACCTGGCCGGCGGCCTGGCCGGCGACCACCTCCAGCGAATCGCCGCCGCCAGCGGCGGTCGATACGTCTCGCGCCCCGGCAACCTCCAGGGGGGCGGCGTGCCGGCGCGGTAGACGCATACGCATCATGGCGTCGGCGAGCATCCCCTCTCTCTTGGGAGAGGGGGGCCGGGACGGCCGGGTGAGGGTCGTCGGAGCAACCACGAAATTCGGCCGACGCGCGATTCCGACTCCGGCACGCGCATCGAAGCGCGCGGACCCTCATTCGGCCTTCGGCCGACTTCTCCCGGGGGGCTGACGACCAGACGCTTTCGGATTACGAGTCCGTCGTCGGAGCCACCGGGAGATTCTCCTACCAGCCCGACGCGCCAGTTTTGATGTTGCGCTGTTTTGCAGAGGCTGACGCGAGCATTCCTTCTCCCCCCGGGAGAAGGTGGCCGGGACGGCCGGATGAGGGTCGTGGGAATTCGAGGTTGATCTCGCGAGAATCCGAATCCGTGATGAATCCGTCGACCCTCATCCGCCCTTCGGGCACCTTCTCCCGGGGGGAGAAGGGATTCGCGCCTCATCCAGCGCAACATCAAAACTGGCGCGTCGGGCTGGTATTTCGAGATCTTTGGAATCAGCGTCAGGTCGTCAACCCGGGGAGAATGGATGTTCGACGGAGCGTGTTTTGCTTCCGCCGTCGCTATTGCGCGGCCGACACCGAGCCCATCGGGCTGCCTCGGATCGTCATGCCTTCGGGGAGCGGGCGGCCGGCGACGCTGAAGCCGTGGGCGTTCAATTCGTCGCGAAGCTGGCGGAACAGCCGGAAGCTGTCGGGGTAGACCCACATCGTCACGACCGACCGCCCCGGAGTCAGGCGCTTGATCGCCATCGTGTACTGCGAGATCGGATTGCGGGTCGTCTCGTAGGTTTCTCCGCGCGCCTCCGACGCGGGGATCACCTCCCAGCCTCGGATGTCGAACCGGATGCTGTTCCGCTCCATCAACTCGTCGAGGCCCGGCTGCGCCCGGCCCAGGACGTAGGCGAGCGAGAACGAGCCGACTGGGCCGACTTCCGAGCTGATCATCCCCCGGCGATCGACCATCCGGAGGCGGACCTGGGCGTCGGACCTGACCAGCTCAAGCAGCCGGTTGAGGTTCACATAGCTGACGCGCTGGCGGCGCAGCTCGAAGTGGAACTCGTCGCCTCCCGCCGGCTGCGAGACCGGGTTCTTGCTGAGGATCGTGGTCGCCTTGGGCAGCGGCAGGCTCCGCAGCGAGGCGACCTCGGCCTTGAGCCGGTCGCGGTCCCCCTTGAGGAAGCCCCCGCGCGCCGAGGCCCGAGCGATCTGGGCCGATGGATCACGAACGCGGAAACCCAGCTTGCGCGCCCTGGCCGCTTCGACCGCCGACTGCGTGGCGGCGGCTTCCAGACGCCGTTTCGCGGCGTCGGCGCGGGCCTCGGCTCGGGCGCGGTCGCGGCTCGCCGCGTCGAGGTCGGCCTCCGCCCTGGCGACCGCCGCCCGATCGAGCGGAGGAGGCGCGGGGACGGCCTCGACCTCCACCGGCGGCTCTTCGGGCGCCTCCTCGACGGCGGCCGGCGCGGCGGCTGGAGCGAGGGCGGGGGCCGCCTGAGTCGGTGCGGCGACCGTCGCCGACGGGGGGCGCGGGCCGGGATCTCGGGAACCCCAGAAGCTCAACGCCGCGATCACGGCCAGCACGCTCGGCAGCGGCAGAACCGCCCGTAACCGCGACAGAGTCGAAGTCGAAGTCGACCGGCTCTCCGCCCCAAGATTCGCAGACATCACCATGCCTCCTTGCCGAGGAGACGAGGACTCTGAACCCCGACCACCTGAAGCGTCATGGGCCAGTCCAGGCCGGCGAACAGGACCTGCCTGCGCGCTTCCCAGAAGGTCGAGCCGCCGTTGTTCTCGACCAGGAACGACACCCGAGGCCTGGGCCGGATGCTCGGGTCGGTCTCGGCGCGTTGCACCGCCACCGCCACAAGCTGGCGGATCAGCAGGCTGTTCTTCCGCTCGGCCTTGAGCGATTGCTCGGTGATCCGATACCCTCCCGGATGGATCACCAGGCCGTCGGCCCCGCACGCGACCACGATCTCGAACGGCACCTCGATCGGCGGCGAGGGGCGTCCCTCGTCCCGGCCCTTGATGAACGGCGCGTCCTCGGAAGACTCGGCCGACGACCCCGAAGAACCACTCTGGCCGCCGGTCGAGCCCAGCGACAATCCCGATCCGCCGCTACTACTGCTGCTACTGCCGCCGCCGCCGCTCGCCCCGGCGAGCGATCCCAGGCCGAGCCCGATGCCGCCGGCCGCCGCGGAGTTCGCGCCGCCGGCGTTCGCCCCCCCCTGGCTGGCGCCGATCCCCAGCAACGCCCTGGAGCCGCCGGTCGAGCCCGCGCCTCGCGCCGCGTTCGGATCGCTTCCGCCGGCGCCGCCGCCCGCACCCGCGCCCGGCGCCCCGGCGCCCGTCGAGCCGCCCCACATCAAACCCGGCTCCGGCTTGCCCAGCGCCGCGCCCGATTCCGCGACCGCCGCCGCCGCGGAGGCCACGCCCGCGG
>CALCIC010000313.1 GCA_937907405.1 uncultured Isosphaeraceae bacterium
GCTCACGACCAGGGTCGCCGCGTTCACGAAGAAGGCCGCGTTCAGAGCGACCGCCGCATCGATCAGGTAGAACCGGCAGGCCGACGCCCGGCTCGCGTCGTCCTTGCCGATCCGTCGCGACTGGACCAGGGCCGAATGGAGATACAAATTGTGGGGCATCACCGTCGCCCCCAGGATCCCGATCGCCACGAATAACGAACCCGGCGGCAAGGTGGGCTTCAACCCGACCGCCATCGCCGACAGCTCGGGTTTGGCCAGCACGACCTGGATCAGAAAACAGAGCCCGATCGTCGCAACCAGCGCCAAGATCACGGCCTCCATCCTCCGCATCCCCCACCGCTGGAGGTAGAGCAAGAGGAAGGTGTCGAACGCCGTGACCAGGCACCCCCAGAGCAAGGGCATGCCGAACAGCAGCTTCAGCGCGATGATCGTCCCCAGGATCTCGGCGAGGTCGGTGGCCGCGATCGCGACTTCGGCCAGCAGCCAGAGGACCCCGTTGACCCCCCGAGAATACTCGGCCCGGCACGCCTGCGCCAGGTCGTGGCCGGTCACCACCCCCAACCGGGCCGAAAGGGTCTGGAGCAGCACCGCCATGATGTTCGACATCAGCAAGACCCAGAGCAGCGCGTAGCCGAACCGCGCCCCCCCCTCCAGGTCGGTCGCCCAGTTGCCAGGGTCCATGTAGCCCACGCTCACCAGATAGGCCGGACCCATGAAGGCGAAGAGTCGACGAAACCGTCCCCGACGCCCCCCCTCGGCCGGTATCTCCACCGACTCGTGGACCTCCTCCAACGAGCGACGATCCGCCCCCGAACCCTTGACCGTCGCCATCGAAAGAACCTCGATCTACTCGTGCCCACGCCGTCCCCCCGTGAACAAGACGGCGACCTTCTTGCATTTTCATCTCATGGTAAGGTTTTTTCGACCGCCTGCAATAGCCCTTCGGAAACACCAGAAACAAAAATTTTGGGCAACCGAAAATCATCATCGAGATTTTACCGATTGAATGTGCGACGAGACGCGTATAAGAGGTATGATAAGTAGAGTTGGTTGGGGGATGGGTGGATCAAATCCGGGGCAAGAGCTTGCGCCGGTCGTTTGGACGCCCCGCCATGGGGAGACGACCATGATGAAATCGGCATTCTTCGGCATCGTGCTGTCGGCGTCGCTGGCGGTCGGGCTGTCTTCGACTTCGACGGTTTTCGCGCAGGAGTTCGGTTTCCCGGGCGAGGTCGTCGATGGACCGGTCCTGGGTTCGGGCGTGGACGGTGGTTTCGGCAACACGTACATTCAGCCTCCTCCGGTCACGGGGATTCCGGGCAACCGATGGAGCATGCTGGGCGGGCCGAGTTACTTCGAGGGCATTCCCTATGAGGCGGAGATCGCCCACGCCTCCCCGTTCGTGACGGCTCCGCCGTTGCCGGCGGCGGCTCCGGTTCGGGGTCGCAAGAACGGGCGCAAGGCGGCCGTCGTTCCCGCGCCCTACGGCACGCCCTTGCCCCAGGGGAGGTTGAACGGCGCCGGCATGCCGACGCCGCCGCTTTACGCGCCTTACACCCGCTATCAGACCTACGGCGCGGCTTACGGCATGGGGCCTTACGGCAGCAACTATTACTCCGGGTTCTGGCACGGCCAGCCGATTTATCCCTGACGTCGGCCTCCGACCGGAACACCCGCTCGCCTGAATCTTGCAATCCTCCTGGACTTGGGGCCGCGCGTCCGACCTGGTCCTCGAAGATGCGGTAGAATGAAGTCGTCTGATGAATCATTCGCCCGTCATTCACCATGAGGATTGCGGATCATGCGACGACTAGCGCTGATCGTTTCGGCCGGGGCTCTGCTGACGACCGCGACCCACGCTCGGGCCCAGGCCGTCGTGGGCGGTCCGCCGGTCGGCGCGTACCGCGTCAGCGATTACTTCGCGGCCCCGGGTCTTTATGGAACCAGCTACGGATTCGCGAGTTACGGCGTGCCTCGTACGTACACGTCGTACTCGGCGATGCCCTGGTCGTCGTATCCGGCCAGCATCCCCGGCTATGGATTCCTTCCCGGCCGGTATGGCGTCGGCCTGTGGCGTCCCGGCTTCGTCGCCCCCGGCTACGTCTACGGCGCGCCGACGTCGGCGTCGTCGTACCGCACCTTCCCGGTGGTCAGCGGCACCGGCCTGACCCCCTCCCAGATCGCCCCGCCCCCCTCGATCGGCGTCTACGCCCCCAGCCTGGGCCCGGGGCTCGGTCTGTACGGGCGGTAAGGCGGCCGGTGGTTTGTTGACCGACCGGAGCCCCGCGCCAGACGGGGATGCGATATTTCCGCCCTCGGCGACCGTTCTCCTCTCGTCTCCGTCGAGTTGCCTTTAGAATGGCGGGATAACGGCAGGCACCGGGTTTTTCTGCGATATCCGCCAAGGATGTTCCCTTCATTTCGCCGACTCGATCTGCTACCGGATGCCCTCAAGCGCCGCGGTTTTCGGGTCGATGGCCTTCAGCGCTATCGGGACGTTGTCATCCGTGAGGGTCGTATCATTCTCGAAGACCTCCACGAGGGCGGGCACGGCGGCCTTGGCGGCGGGGCCGATTTGGCCCAGGGCCTTGGCTGTTATAGATCGGATGGAGGGGTCGTTCTTGAGGGCCTCGATCAGTGCGGGGACGGCGGATTTGGCCGCGGAGCCGATCTCGCCCAGGGCCATTGCGGCGTGGAACCGCGTGTTCTGGTCGGGATCAAGCAGGCTCTCGCTCAGGGCCTTCAGGGCGAGCTCGGAGCGGGCGATCCGCCAGAGCGCCAGCCCGGCGGCTATCCGGACGCCGCCGTCGGGATCTTTGAGAGCGGCCTCAAGCGCGGGGACGGCGGCCCTGGCCTCCGGCCCGATCCGGCCGAGGGTCTTCGCGGCCTCCTCGGGGCGGCGCTTCTCCATGGAGGTGTCGCGACCCTGATAGGGATCGGCTCGATTGAGAACGCTGATGAGGAGCGGGACGGCGTCCTTGCCCGCCGGCCCGATCTCCGCCAGGATCGTCATGGCGTGTGTCTGGTTATTGGCAGAACTGGTTTGAAGATATTCCATTAAGATGGGAATCGCCCGTTCGTCCTTCGCGATCCGCCAGAGCGCTTGTGCGGCGAGCGCCCGAAGGCGATCGTTGGCCATCTCGGCATGCGCGGGCACGGCTTCCCGCGCGTCGGGGCCGATCCGGCCCAGGGATTCGGCGGCGATGCTTCGCACGTAGTCATCTCGATCCTTGAGCCCGCGAATCAGTTCGGGGACGCCAGGCGCCCCGATCTTGCCGAGCGCCTCCGTGACAAACTCCCGAGACGCTCCGCCGAGGGGCTTCCGATCAGGGGATTGGACAGGGCTGGGCACGGCTTGCCTCTTCGCGCGGATCTTGGCGAGCCTCGCAACCAATGGGTCGACGCATCGGACGAGGACGGGCACGGCGTCCTTCGCCGCCGGGCCGATCTTGCCGAGCGCCGTCGCCGAGCCGTTCATTACAGACTGACTCGAGTCGTCCAAAGCGCGGATCAACGCCGGGACGGCCTCGGCCGCATCGGGGCCGATCTCGCCCAGGTCGCCGGCGGCGCGCGACCGCGCGTATTCGTTCGGATCGCTGAGGGTGCGGGCGATGATGGGGATTGCGGCGCGATCTTGCGTGAGCTTCCAGAGGGCGAAGGCCGCCGCTCTGCGATTCACTCCCTGACGATCCGTCAGCATCGCTTTGAGGTGGGGGATCGCCTTGCGCGCCTGGGGGCCGATCTTACCCAGGACTTCCAGAGCTTCCGATCGCGCGTCTTCGCTCTGCTTCGAGATTTCGATCAGCGCCGGGACGGCGGCCGGGCCGATCCCGGCGAGGCTCTGGATGATGATCCCCTGGTGGAAGTAGCCGCTCTTCCAGAAGGCCTTGACCATCGCCGGGACGGCGTCGGCCGCCCCCGGGCCGATCTTGCCCAGGGCGAACGCCGCCGCGGAGCGAACGGACTCGCCTTCAGCGTTGAGACGCTTGATCAGGGTGGGGACGGCGGGTTCGGCCTGGGGGCCGATCTTACCCAGGACTTCCACAGCCCAACGCTGCCATTGCTTGTCGGGATCGTCGAGCAACTTGATCCACTCCTTCAACGTCCTGCCGGCATAAATCGGTTTTTCCATCAGACCCGCACTCGATGAAGTATGCTCCGTCCCCTTTTCGTCTCCATGAGCCGAGAGACGAATGCAGAAGGCGAGGGACGAAATGAGGGGAGGGACGACAAGAAGAATTATTAATTTCATGTTTACGCATCCGATTTCTTTGCTGATCAAATCCGAATATTTTCGACACTTCGTGTCAATCGAGCTTCTTGTAGCCGCCGCGCAAGAGCGTCGGGACATCGATGTCACCAGGGTGCTCCAATCTCCATTTTTTCCAGGCCGGCACCATCTCATCTGTGAACCACTTGACCTTCCATGCCGAGCTCAGGAAACTGGCGTCCCCAGCAACCTCCTGGAACGTGCTGTCGTCGCCAGGGATGGGCGAGGTGATCGGCGGGACGAGGATGTTCCAGGTGTTCGTCAAGTTACTCCAGAATCCGAGGTGCCCGGTGTAGATCCCGTTCTGGAGCTTCACTTCTTGCCCGAATTCGGGTTCGGCTCCTGGCCCTTCTCCTCAGTAGGCGGTTTGGGATCTGGCTTGAAATTGGGATCCCAGAGCGGCCTCCGTGCATCGACGCTGGCGGCGAAGGTGAGCGCCAGGTAGAATCGGCCATCGGGCGCGGGCCGCATAGTAACTCCTAGGCCAACCGTCTCGTCGAGTTCCATGCCGGCGCTATAGGTAGGAGAAGGGAGGTCGGGATTGGAGCCGGGCGGGTGCGTCGGCAAGTCGTCGGGCCAGACGGCCATTTGCTTGCGCAGCCGCTCGTCCGGCTCGACGCCCATCGCGCGCATCAGCCTATGCAACTCCGCGACCGCCTCGCGGAACGTAACGGCGACGGGCAGCGGTAGCAGATGAACATCGACGACGACCCCGTGGTTCACGTTGACCGAGACGTACTTGACCCGCATGTGGACGACACGATCCCCCGGAAGCCGGACGGTGACGTCTGCGGGCTCCTGGACGCGAAGGTAGGTGTCGCCCTGACGCTCCAGGCCATTCGGCACCTTGATGCCGGTGATCTCCACAGCCGGCCCGAGCAGCCGAATCGCCACTCGGCGAGGCGAGGGTGGAGCGACCGGCTTGGCGGGCGGTTCGTCGTTCATAATCGCGAATCCCATCCATCCGAGGGCCAGGGCCGCAACGGCCCCTGGAATCGTCCTGGCCGTCATCATTTGTAGCCTCCGCTGAGCAGCATCTTGATGTCGATTATTTGATGGGCGTCGCTCCAGGGTCGGTAGTACTTGAGTTGCTCCTGCACGATCCAGGCCCAGCGCGCGTTGAAGTCGCCGATGCTAACGTCGGGGGCGATGGGCTTGTCGTCCTCGTCCATGACGCCGGCCTTGGCGCGGAAGCTCTGGAACGTGCTGTCGTCGCCGGGGATCGGCGAGGAGAGGGGCGGGACGGCCGGGTTCCAGGTGTTCGTCAAGTTACTTCAGAAACCGAGGTCTGCGTCGGCGTACACCCCGTTCTGGAGCGTTACTTTTTACTCAAATCCGGGTGCGGCCCTTTGCCTTTCTCCTCCGCGGGCGGCTTGGATGCGGGCTTGAAATTGGGGTCCCACACCGCCCGCCGTGCATCGCCGATGGCCGAGAACATGAAGGCTAGGAACCAGCCGCCATCGGCTGCGGGTCGCACGTCGACCGAAAACTTGACGCTGTCATCGAGCTTGACCCCAGTGCTGTAGGTAGGGGAAGGGAGATCGGGGTTGGAGCCGGACGGGTGCGTCGGCAAGTCGTCGGGCCAACCGGCCATCTGCTTGCGCATCCGCTCGTCGGGCTCGACGCCCATCGCGCGCATCAGCCTCCGCAACTCGGCGACCGCCTCGCGGAATGGGACGGCCTTGGGCAGCGGCAGTAAATGGATGTCGACCACGACCCCGTGGTCCACGTTGACCGAGACGTACTTGACCCGCATTTGGACGCCACGATCCCTCGGGAGCCGGACGGTGACGTCGGCGGGCTCCTGGGCGCGGAGGTAGGTGTCGCCCTGCTTGTTTAGGTCCTTCGGCACCTTGATGCCGGTGATCTCCTCGGCCGGCCCGAGCAGCCGAACCGTCACCTGACGAGGCGGCGCGGGGGAGGCGGCCGGT
>CALCIC010000314.1 GCA_937907405.1 uncultured Isosphaeraceae bacterium
CGCCGCCGCCGTCGACCTGCCGAGGCACCGCCACTCAATCGAGTTCGAGGACGTCGAGTTCGGCTACCACGGCCGCGAGCCCGTCCTCAAGGGGCTGTCGCTGACCGTTCGACACGGCGAGACGATCGCCCTGGTCGGCCCCAACGGCTGCGGCAAGACGACGATGATGAACCTGTTGCCCCGGTTCTGGGACGTCGACTCGGGGACGATCCGCATCGACGGCCGCGACGTCCGCGAATATCGAGGGCGCAGTCTCCGCCGCCAGATCGGCATCGTCCCCCAGGAGACGATCCTGTTCCAGGACACCATCGCCAGGAACATCGCCTACGGCGACCCCGGCGCCAGCCGCGACGCGATCATCGAGGCCGCCAAGAGGTCGTACGCCCATCAGTTCATCACGACGCTCCCGGAGGGCTACGACACCCTGATCGGCGAGCGCGGCCACGGCCTCTCCGGCGGCCAACGGCAGCGGATCGCCCTGGCCCGCGCCATGCTCCGCGACCCGGCCATCCTGATCCTCGACGAAGCCACCAGCGCCGTGGACATCCAGGACGAGGCCCTGATCCGCAAGGCGATCGAAGAGTTTTCGAAGGGCCGGACCACCTTCCTGATCTCGCACAGCATGGGGACGATCCAGTTCGCCGACCGCATCGTCCTGATCGACGACGGCCGGATCGAGGCCGTGGGCACCGACCTCGAATTGAAGCGTTCCAGCCCCCTCTACCGGCGGCTCCACGAGATCCACTACCACCGCGAGACCGCCTGAATCGATCGCGCGGCCTCGACCTCGCCGATCACCCACGATCGCCCAAACTCGATTCATAGCGGACTTGCCAATCCTGAGCCGCCTCGCTAACATACTCCCTGTACGTCGACACGCGCACCCGTAGCTCAATTGGATAGAGCATCGGTCTACGGAACCGAAGGTTAGAGGTTCGAATCCTCTCGGGTGTACTTCCTCTCTCTCCCTTCCAGAGCCGACGGAAGCCGTCAAACCCCGTCTTTCACGGGGTTTTTTATTGATGCTCGGTTGCTCATCCGAAAGCGCCGTCGCGTCAGAATCCGACAGGTCCCGCCCCAAAGCGTCCCCTCCGGTGGGCAGATGGTGGGCAAAGACTTTGCTTATGGGTTGAACGTCCGTCCCCGTCGCGGCCAGAGTGGATGCATTCGGGCGGTCGGAGTCCGGTCTCAGCGAGGGGACCGAAAGGGCGGCGGCGTTCACATCCACGACGCGGGGCGTCCCCCCAACGGCGTCCGCCAGAGTTGCCAGCATGCCGCGCAGGGCGTGGAAGTCGAAGTATCGGCCGGACGGATTCACGTGGGGGACGCCAGCGGATTCCAGGTCGAAGCGGAGTAGGTTCGCCCCCTTGCCGACAGGCGAATTGAAGTCGGATTCGCCAGAGTGCGGGGAGGCGACGCGGGGCCGTAGATCGCTCGCCAAGATCGGCGGGGAGGAGCAACGTCGCGGCCCCACCGCGCGGTCGTCGACTTTGATCCGGCGGGAGTTCGATCTCGTCCTGGCCTTACGGACTGTCGGCCGTTACCTGGCGCGAGGAGCTTCCTCGCCAATCGGCCGCGACGGCGCTTCCCCCGACCAAGAATCTCGGGCTCATGTGGGGGATTCGGTGAAGCGCTGCGGTCCGCAAGACCACCTGATACAAGCCCGAAGCGCAAGCGAGGGTGGATTTCACGAGGCCCTGAACCGTACCCGACGTGGCGCGGTTCCGCGGGCGATCCCTCGCTTGCGCTTCGGGCTTGTATTTCAAGGCTTCGCCACCACCTTCTCCTCATGAGCCGAATCTCGAAGAGGTGAAGGAGTGGCTGAAACAGACCTACCCCTCCATCGCGAAGGGAACCGAGCGCGAAAGATCACGCGATCTACTAGGGAGACAGAACCGGCGTGGCGGCGGACCACTTCAGACGCCCCACCCGATGTCGTCGCCATCCAAGCCACGTGACGTATCTTTCTCCCATAAGTCATTGTGGCGAAATGCGATATAAAAAAATGGCCGCCGCCCCGATTCTTGTTGATTTGCCTCGTCGTAATCAATATGCTCTGATCTTAGGTCGCGCAAGCATATGACTTTCAGATCAAGCACGCAAGGACAGAAGGCCTTCTTGGTGGCGTGTCGTCCGTTCTTCGGCTTCTGGGTCCGCTGAATCAAGTCATGGTTAGAAGCTATCCCGCATAGGTGCGGATGATCACTGGCCAGCAGGTCGTAATAGAAACTTGCGGGACAAAACGGCGCCGAACGACGCGAGGTTCCGGCGAGCCCCGACCGCACTCAGTGCACATGCGTCCGCATGCGAGATAGCCTCTTAGCTCGACTTGTGCACTTTTTCAGGGCTCGACGCTGCAATTTCGCCTGATTTTCCAGGGTTTTTGAGAGTTCTGGGTCCGGGCCTCTTCGCGAGCGTCTCCAGAAATTTGGTTAGGCGCCCCAGAAACCCCGGAAACAGGCGATTTCTCGCTCCGAAAATCGAGCTTGGTTGATCCTCAATCGATTCCGGCACCTTGTCTTTGCCGATGCTGCCTCAGAATACGAGGTGAGTTATGGCGAACGCGACGCGCGAGGGTGTCGCCGACGGGGCTGGCTCCACGCCCAGCGACGCGCCGTTCGCGGCTCCGCAGATCAGCTTGCCAAAGGGGGGAGGCGCCCTTCGCGGAATCGGCGAGAAGTTCGCGGCCAATCCGGTAACCGGTACGGGTTCCATGTCGGTGCCGATCGCGACTAGCCCAGGCCGTTCGGGCTTCGGGCCGCAGCTCTCGCTGTCCTACGACTCGGGGGCGGGGAATGGGCCGTTCGGCATCGGCTGGAGTCTCTCGACGCCCAGCATCACTCGAAAGACGGACAAGGGCCTTCCACGGTATCGCGATGCTGATGAATCCGACGCCTACGTTCTCTCCGGCAGCGAGGACCACGTGCCGGTTCTCAACCCCGACGGCACGCGGTGGGAGGACGAATCCACCGCGCCGGGCTACGTCATTCATCGGTACCGCCCGCGCATCGAGGGGCTCTTCGCACGCATCGAGCGCTGGACGGAGGTCGCAACCGGCGCGATCCACTGGCGGTCGATCAGCCGCGACAACGTCACGACGCTGTACGGAAAAGACGACGACTCCCGGATCGCTGACCCTGACGCGTCAGTCTCAGCCCTCCCGCCTCGAATATTCAGTTGGCTCATCTGCCAGAGCTACGATGACAAGGGCAACGCCGTCGTTTACGAGTACGCCGAAGAGAATGACGACGGTGTGGATCTCTCACGGGCCAACGAGCGCAACCGTAACCGCGCGGCGAACCGCTACCTGAAGCGGATCAAGTACGGCAACCGCACGCCCAATCGCGACCTCGACACCTGGAAGGCCACCGACCCGACGAAGCTCCCGAAGGAGAGCTGGATGTTCGAGGTCGTGTTCGACTACGGCGAGGGGTATTACACGGAAAACTTGCCCGACGCCGAAAAGCGCGTGTTCGCCCTGGTCCAGATCGACCCGCCGGCTGGATCATCCTGGCCCGCCCGGCAGGACCCGTTCTCCACGTACCGGGCCGGCTTTGAGGTTCGCGCCCATCGCCTTTGCCGTCGCGTGCTCATGTTCCATCACTTCCCGGAGGAGTTGAAAACCCAGGACTACCTGGTCCGCTCGACCGAGTTCACGTATCGCGAGACGCCCGTCGCCTCGTTCATCACGGGAGTGATCCAGGCCGGATTCGTGCGGCAGGACGACGGCGCCTACCTCAAGCGATCCTTGCCGCCTGTCGAGTTTGAATACACCGAGGCTCGGGTGCAGGCCGACGTGCGCGACGTCGATCCCGAAAGTCTGGCCAACCTCCCCGCGGGCGTCGACGGCACGGCCTACCAATGGCTGGATCTCGACGGCGAGGGGCTCCAGGGCATCCTCGCCGAGCAAGACGGCAACTGGTACTACAAGCGGAACCTGAGCCCGCTCACCTTTGATTTCGTCGACGGCCAGCCCACCGCCTCAGCGAAGTTCGAAGCCCTGACCGAAGTGTCACGGCTTCCTTCGTTCGCCGAATCTCGCGCTCTTCACCACCAGTTTCTCGACCTCGCCGGCGACGGTCGGCTTGATTGCGTCGTGCTCGACCGACCTGTATCAGGGTTCTTCGAGCGGACGGCCGACGAGGACTGGGATGCGTTCCGGCCGCTCGCGTCGACGCCGATCGTCGACTGGAGCGACCCCAATCTCCGCATGGTCGATCTCAGCGGCGACGGTCACCCCGACGTCCTCGTCAGCGAGGACGACGTCTTCACCTGGTATCCCTCGCTCGCCGAGGACGGCTTCGGTGCGCCGCTCCGGGCGTCGAAGCCGTTCGATGAGGAAAAAGGGCCGGCGATCGTCTTCGCCGACGCCACGCATTCCATCTTCCTGGCCGATATGTCGGGGGACGGCCTGACGGACATCGTTCGGGTTCGTAACGGCGAGGTCTGTTACTGGCCCAATCTGGGCTACGGCCGATTCGGTCCCAAGGTCAGCATGGACACGGCTCCCTGGTTCGATACGCCCGACCAGTTCGAGCCCCGGCGCGTCCGCCTTGCCGACATCGACGGATCGGGCACGACGGATCTGTTCTACATCGGCCGCGACGGCGTCCGGCTCTACTTCAATCAGTCTGGCAACGCCTGGAGCGACCCGGAGCCTCTCCCGGCCTTCCCACGCGTGGACGACCTGTCCACCGTCCAGGCTCTGGACCTGCTGGGCAACGGAACCGCTTGCCTGGTCTGGACGTCCTCTCTTCCCGGGGACGCAACCCGTTCCATGCGCTACATCGACCTCATGGGCGGCGAGAAGCCACACCTCCTCGTGAGAAGCTGGAACAATCTGGGCGCCGAGACCCGCGTCGAGTACGCGCCCTCGACCAAGTTCTATCTCGTCGATCGCCAGGCGGGGCGGCCCTGGCTGACGCGGCTCCCGTTCCCGGTCCACGTCGTGGAGCGGGTCGAAACCTACGACTGGCTGAGCCGGAATCGGTTCGTCACCCGCTACACCTACCATCACGGGTATTACGACGGCGCCGAGCGCGAGTTTCGCGGCTTCGGCATGGTCGAGCAACTCGATACCGAGGAGCTGGGCGCGCTCGGCCAGACCGGGACGTTTCCCGACGCCGTCAACATCGACGCGGCTTCCTACGTGCCGCCCGTGCTCACCAGGACCTGGTTCCACACCGGTGCATGGCCTCTAGGCGACCGTGTATCTCGCCACTTCGAGGACGAGTATTACCGGGAGTCCGACCTCTCGGAAGGCATCGTCGGGCTGACGGACGCCAAGTTTGAGGCGATGCTCCTCCCGGATACGGTGTTTCCCGAAGGCCTCGCCTCCGAGGAGATCCGCGAGGCCTGCCGCTCGCTCAAGGGGGCGATCCTGCGGCAGGAAGTCTACGCACTCGACGGAACGGAGGAATCCGACCGGCCCTACAGCGTCTCGGAGCGGAATTACACCATCAACCCCGTGCAGCCCTTCGGCGGCAACCGACACGCCGTATTCTTCACGCACGCACGCGAGACGATCGACTTCCACTATGAGCGGAAGCTGTTTGACGTCGCCGGTGAAAAACTCGCCGACCCTCGCGTGACTCACAACCTGATCCTCGCCGTGGACCCGTACGGCAACGAGCTGCTCTCCGTGGCGATCGGCTATGGCCGACGACACGACGACCCCGACCCGGTCCTGTCAGACGAGGACCGCGCGAAGCAGAATCAGGTTCATATCACGTACACCGAGACCGCCTACACCAAGCCGATCCTGGAGCAAGACGCCTACCGCGCCCCCGCGCCTTCCGAGACGCGCACCCACGAACTCGGTCGGTTCCAGCCCAAGGCGGCCGTCCCGGGGATCACGAACCTCTTCCGCTTTGAGGACTTCTTCGATACCGATGGCTCGGTCGTCTTCGGGACGATCCCCGAGGCCCTCTACGAGGACCCGCGGGGATCGGGCGTCCCAGCCGGCGCTTCCTACCGCCGACTGATCGAACGGGTCCGCACGCTTTACCGCAAGGACGATCTCACCGATCTCCTCGCCTTGGGCGAGCTTGAGCCGTTCGCCTTGCCCGGCGCAAGCTACAAGCTCGCTTTCACGCCGGGGCTTCTGGCCGATGTGTTCACCCGGAAACTTGGCGGGGGGCCGACGCAAGACCTGATTCCCGCTCCCGCCGATGTCCTCGGCGGCAATGGCGACGACCACGG
>CALCIC010000315.1 GCA_937907405.1 uncultured Isosphaeraceae bacterium
CCGCCGGGACCGTGGTCGACATGGCCGTGCCGATCGTCGCCGGCGCCGCCGGCGGCATCATGGTGGCGCGCCGAGCCGCGGCCGCGGAAGCCGCCGCGGCGGCCGAAGCGGCGACGGCCGCGGAAAATGCGGCGTTTGAGGCAGCAGCAGGCGAGGCTGCCATAGCGCCAAGCGAAGGCCTCATCGGCGGAGGAGGAAGTACGCCGGGAAATCGGATTCCGCTCGATGACATTCCCGTCACCGGACAGCCAACATCTAACACTTGTGTTCCTGCGAGTTTGGATATGTTATTAGAGGAGGTTGCGCCTGGCCGGGCAGCTACGAGTATTGAGAGCCTCCGGCTAGCTCCCAAAGGCATGGATCCTTCCGACATGGTCGGCTTCGTTGATGACAACCTGTTGGCTGTTGGGATGAGAAGCGTCCGGGGTGATCTTCCCCAAGCTCTCGAGAGCGGTCAGCCATTTATCGCCATCGTCGACGAAGGGCATGCCGTATTGGTTCAAGGAACTCAGAACTTGAATGGAGTACGACAAGTCGTTGTTCGAGACCCTTTGCGAGGAGCATACATGGAGCCCATCGCCGATTTTGACGCTCGGCTTGTAAGAGATCCGGAGATACTCTCGCAGCCGACAATCTGGGGTGAGCGATAAGACAAATTCCGAAATCTGAGGCTTTCCATGAACTCTGCAAGAACGAAGAAACTCGTCTCCAGATATGAGTCGGGATTGCTCTCGACAGTCGAGGTTGCCAACTCGTTACTTTATGATTTGGTGTCAGAACCCGAAATTGATACAGATTTTTTGATGACCATAAATTCTATGCCGGAAGCGATCGTTCAGCAATTCCATAGCCTCCTATCGCAGATCAAAGAAGACGACTATAGCTGGACGCCGTTTTTGATAACGTCCGCTAAATTCTCTAATGATCCAACCACGCATTCGGAAAAATTGCGTCAGATCTATGCATTGATACCCAGGGAGGGGAAAAGGGGTCAGGAACCTTTTTAACCTCTAAAAAAGGTTCCTGACCCCTTTTCCCCTCCCCGACGAGCTTCCAGCAGGCGGCCGGAGGGCTTCTGGCCTCGGCGGGCGTCGGGCTCGGATTGGAGCGAGCCGGGCTCGTCAAGAGCCCGGATCTCCGCCTCCCACGGCGGCCTGCGTCAGAAGCTCCAAAGGCAACGCCCGCCCCAAATTCGCTAACTGACATTCAGGCCAGAGATTGGTACAACGCCCGAGTTGCGGAAGTCAACGAAGTCGAGCAGCAGATGAGGGCCCAAGGGAGTACAGCGAAGGAAATCTTTGAGACAACCACTCGGCTGCGAAACGAAGCGAAGCTGCAGGCCAGAGAGCTAATGCAGAACCAAGAACTGGCCCAGTCGCTGCCTCCTCTGAAGACTCCAAGAGAGATCTTGCAAAAGTATGGTGGCGACTACGAAAAGGCCATCAAGGCGTCCAAACGGACAAACCCTGGCGTTAACAAGACCATCGAGGAAAGGCGTGCAAGTGGAGAATATTAGTAATCACAGATATTTTGTTGAACAACTACAGCTTGCCAAGATGAATTGGCTATCGACAGAGCGGAATCCGTACGTTTTCCAAGGAGTGTTTCAAGGGCAATCTGTCCAGCTTCGGCTCAACGATTTTCCGGAGGAGCCTCTTTGTACCGTCATCGCTGGCGGCACAGAAACGGACCTTCATGCGTTCCCGAAGACTTGGACCCTACCTCGCCACAGGGGAGAATTGTAGGGAAGAGACGGGCCACATGGCCAGGCCACATGGCCACCTGGCCACGCACTTCAGGTGGATGGATTGGGCAATCTGGGCGGATTTAAAGGAGATGGGGGCGGTCGTGTTGATTCCACGCCCGTGTGTTGCGGCGAGGGGCCGCATGGCGCATACTTAGGCTGGAGGAACAGCGGGATCGGGCTCTTTGACAATCCGACATTCAAAATGGTCCCGAGCGCGCGGCGGGCGAAAACCGCGCGAACGGACCCAAGCGGTCCCGGGGCCCTCGCCGCGTCGACGGGAACGCCCTGCGGCGCGGATTCCCGCGCGATCGAACCCAATTGCGCCGTCGGATTGCCGTACCCAAGTCACTTTGAATAAAGGACTTAGGGCAGTCGAGCGGCGTTCGGCGCGAACGAAGCCTATTGAGTCCGAGGGGGCCGGGAAGGAGGGCGGAAGCGCTTCGGCGGGTCGTTTCCGGCGCGAACGAAGCCAAAATCGCCGGGCGGCGAGAGCGACCACGACGGCGCCCTCGGCTTCCGGCGCGGCCGGGTCCGACGGCGACGACCGCACCGCTCCTCTCGCATCCTAACGTACCGCCTGGTCGGAGTCGATCCGGCGGATCAACTCGGCCCGCCGCCCTCGCTGATGGGACGCGAGCTGGGCGAGCACGATGAACCGAGGGCCGAAATCCTCGTCCCGCTCGAACGCCCGCAGGTCGCGTTCGGCCTGTCGGAGCGAGCGATGGAGCGTCCGCAGCTCGGAGAGCGTCGCGGCCGAGGCGGGGCGGTCCCCGATCAAGCGTGATCGGGTGGCCTCCAGGCGCGCGAGCCGGTCGCGGGCGTCGTCGGGCGCGCCGCCGGCCTCGATCTCCGCCTGGATCCGGGCGATCCGGTCGAGAAGCTCCCCCGCGGTCACCTCGACGGTGATCGGCTCGGGCGGGGGCGGGGGGACCAGGCGGGCCAGCTCCTCGGCCATCCGCGCGAAGACCGGCGGCCAGACCATCAGGGTCTCCTGGCGGAACAGCCGCATGGTCGGATACCACGGGCAGTCCTCCCGCTCCGACAGCCATTGCCAGCCCGGAGTCGCCGACAGCGCCACCCACACCGGGACCCCCATCGCGCCCGCCAGGTGCGCCACCGCCGTGTCCGACGTCACGAACAGGTCCAGGTTCTTCATCACCGCCGCCGTATCCATGAACGGGCCGGTCGTCTCATCCAGCCGCTCGCCCAGATCGATCACCTCGAACTTGCCCGCGACCCCGGCGAGCTGCTCGCTGCCGAAATTTTTCTGCAAGCTGACCAGCGTCACGCCGGGGATGCGCGACAGCGGCTCGAACAGCGCCAACGGCATCGAGCGATGGCGATCGCCGCCGTACTTCGGGTTCCCCTGCCAGTTGATGCCGACCTTGAACCCCCGGTGCTCCGACAGCTCGCGTCCCCAGGTTTCGACGAGTTCAGGGTCGGGATGGATGTAGGGGACTTCCGCCGGGATCGTCTCCAGGGCCGTGTCGACCAGGCCGGGGATCGACATCAGGGGGATGTAGACGTTGTAGTCGGGGAATTCCTTACCTTGCGGCACGACCTCGTCGATCCCCGGGCTGCGGGCAAGCAGCTTGATCAGCTTCTCTGGGCACTCCAGGATCACCGTCGCCCCCTGCGCCTTGAGCAGGGGCGCGAATCGGATGCAGTGCATCGTGTCGCCCAGCCCCTGCTCTGTGATCAGCAGAATGCGCCGCCCCTTCAGCGGGAACCCATTCCAGAGCGGCTGGATCAGGGGACGGTTCGAGACCGCCCGTTTCTTCCATCTCCACTCATACTCGGCCCAGCCCTGGGCGTAGTCCCCTTTGCGCAGCCACGTCAGGGACCGGTTCATGCGGGCGTCGACGTGATTGGGGCGTAGTCGAATGCATCGGGTGTAGCTGTCGATCGCCTCGTCAAACCGCCCCAGCTCCGACAGCGTGATGCCTTGATTGTTCAAGGCATCCACGTAATCCGGTTTGATCCGCAGCGCCTCCGCGTAGCAATCCAGGGCCTCTGCGAATTTCGCCTGGTTGCGTAGGGCGTTGCCGAGGTTGTTGTACGCCTCGGCGAAGTCCGAACGGAGTCGAATCGCCTCCCGGTAGCTCGCCTCGGCCTCCTCGAAGCGGTTCGTGCGGGCGTAGAAAATCCCCAAGTCGTTGTGCAGGTCGTGCGTCCCGGGCCTCAGCCGGATCGCCTCCCGGGCCGCGGCGATCGCCTCGTCGTATTTGTCATGCCGTCCCAGCGTGATGGCCAGCGACTTGTGCAGCTTCGGGTCGCCCGGTCGGATCGCGATCGCCCGTCGCTGCGCATCGACCGCCTCGGCATGCCGACCCATGTCGGACAGAGAATTGCCTAGATTGTGGTACGCCTCGACGTAATCCGGCTTGATCCGCAGGGCTTGACCATAGCAGACGACTGCGGCATCGAGCTTGCCCCGCCCGGCATAGGCGAAGCCGAGGTTGTTGTGCGCCTCGGCATAGGTGGGCCGTATTCGAAGCGCCTCGCCGTAACTGGCGATCGCTTCGTCGAACTTCCCCTTGCGCCTTAATGCGATGCCCAGATTGTTGTGGGCCTCGGGATAGTTGGGCCGGAACCGGAGCGCCTCGCGGTAGCAGTTGATCGCCTCGTCGACTTGCCCCAAGTTCCGCAAGGCGTTGCCGAGGTTGTTGTGGGCGTCGGGCAACTCCGGCCGGGCCCGCAGCGCATGGCGATAGCTCTCCGCCGCCTCCCGGTACCGATTCCGGCGAGCGTGGATGATTCCCAGCTCGTTGTGGAGGTCTGCGTCGTCCGGCCTGGCCAGCAGGGCCCGGCGATAGTCCTCCGCCGCATCGTCCAGTTGCCCCCGACGTGAGTGGAGCTGCCCGAGATGACGCAGGATTTCGGAGTCGAGCGGTTGAAGAGCGAGCGCCTCTCGGAACCACCGGACGGCGTCGTCCGGGCGATCGAGCAAACTCATCGCCAGCCCCAGATCGACGCGAAGACGCGCGTCCGTGTGATCAACTCCGGCCGCCCGCGCTAGATATTCGGCCGCCTCCTGATAACGTCCTTGTCCGGCGAGCATCCGACCGAGGTCACGAAGGGCGTCGGCATGATTGGGACAGAGCCTCACGGCCGCGTCGAGGCATGCCATGGACCGGTCCCGCCGTCCCAACGCGAAGGAAGCGATGGCCAGATGGTAATGATAGTCCGGGTTCGCCGGATCGAGCGTGATCGCCCTTTCGAAGGCCGCCGCCGACGCCTCGTGCCGGCCGTCTTGGAGGGCGATCATGCCCTGCAGGAACTGGTTCTCCGCATCGCGCCTGCCTGACGACGCGTGACGCTCCACGTCCAAAGCTTTCCCCTCATCAGGCCCCGGTCGGCCCTGGTGGCTCATCGCTTCGGGCGCACTCGCCATCGGCTCGGTCTCTCCGCATCTTGGCAGCATAGCACGGTGAATCAGTCGACCTAGACAATCTTAACATATCTCAAGATTTCGCCGGACTCCAGATCACCCTCCTGGACGACGCATTAACATCACGTATTATGCTGCGGCTTCGTCGTGCTCGATCAGTTCGGCTTCCAGGCGGCGAATCGCTTCGCGGAGGGCTTCGACGGCCGAGCCAGGCTCGACGCCGGCTTTGCGATCCAGGACGATCTTGTAGCCGGCCAGCCGGAACACGCGCATGGGGCGGTAGCGTTGGCGGAGTTCCCTGCGCTGGCCGTGGAAGATCGCTCGCGCCACGCCGTGCCGGCTTTCGCCCCGGTTGAACTGGGTCAGGATGCGGCGGCGGTATGCCTCATCGTCCAGGTAGTTCAGCAGGTAGAGCGTCTTGGCCACTCGGCCCAGCTCGGCGATGGCTTTGTCCAGCGTCGAGGGGCGGCGGCCGCCCTGGAGGCCGCGCACCAGCTCCGTGGCGCCCACCGTGCCCATCTTCAGCGAGCCGGCCACCCGCAGCAGGTCGTCCCAGTTCCGCGCGATCCGTGGGATATTGATCCGCTGGCGGGCCAGGCCGTCGAGCGCCCCGTAATCGGCCTTCGGGTCGATCCGCCAGAACCGGGCCTCTCCGAAGTCGGCCAGCCGGGGGCTGAACCGGTAGCCCAGGAGCCAGAGCACGACGAAGACCAGGTCGCAGGCCGGTCTCCTGCTCGAGCAGGCCCTCCAGGATGAACAGGGAGTCGCGGATCGTGCCGGGCACGACGACGGCGTGGATGCCGGTGAACTGGTCGCTGGTGAAGTTGTAGTAGGTGACGCCGCGGTCGGCGTTGAAGTACTTGCTGTTGGGCCCGGCGTTGAGGCTGTGGACCGGGACGACGAACCGCAGGCCGTCGGCGGAGGCGACCTCGCCGCCGCCCCACGCCCGGGCCAGGGGGATCTGGGCCTGGTAGTCGACCAGGCGGGCGTTGGCCCTGGTGATGGTCTCGGCGCGGACGTAGTTCTGCTGGAGCCAGGAGAGCCGGCCTCGGGTCGACGCGGGGACGTCGGGGCGGACCAGAGGTTCCAGCCCGATGTTGCAGGCCTCCGCGAGGAGCACGGCGCAGAGGCTCGGATCGAGATCGGCGACGCGGGCGTCCCCCTCGCTGATGTGGCGGAACTCGCCGGCGAAGCCCGTCCAGGCCAGGACCTCCAGGAGGACCTTGGTGAGGTCCACGCGGGGCAGCCGCACCGTCACGTCGCGACCCAAGTCGATCAGGGCGGACTCAGGGCGAAGTGGCAGGGCACGGTCGAGCAGCCGCACCGTCACGTCGCGACCCAAGTCGATCAGGCTGTCGGGCTCGTCGATCTTGCCCAGGGGTGTGAGCGTCACGACGTCGCGGCGACCGCCGCGGTCGATCGTCACGGCGGCGTTGCCCGGCAGGTTGGCGGCCGCCCGCCGGTAGGCGTCGTCGAGCTGTCGGCCGAGGCGGTCCAGTTCCTCGGTCGGCGTGGGCGAGCGGTCCAGGATGCGGCAGACGCGCAGCCGTACCTTCTCCCAGGCCGGCCCCTGCAGCAACTTGGCGTGGGGATCGCCCCAGCGGCGGCTGGCGGGCACGAACAGGCCTCGGTGTCGGAGGCCGTCCTGGATCCGTTCCAGCGTGCAGAACGTGTAGAGGCGGCGATCGCCCCAGTCCTCCGGTCCGATCGCCAGCCGTTCCCAGGACGGGGTCAGCAGGGCCCGGAGAGCCCGGCTCATGTCGGGCCGCTTCCACCCCTCGATGGCCTTGAGGAAGCGGATCGCCTCGCTGAGTGCCAAATAGGGTACCGCGTCCGAGACATTTGCGGACCCGGCAAAATCATCGGCTTTCCGGGACCGATACAGTGTGACAAAATGGCTGAACCCTAACTGGCACCGGGTAGGGCACTCCAGTCACGCGAGGGGCCCGCCGGAGCGGTTGGCCTCGGGAGGCGTCGGCATGATCGCCTGCTATTGCCGCGTCTCGTCCGCACGGCAGAAGACCGGCAGCCAGAAGCCTGAGATCCGACGCTGGCTCCAGGGCAACGAGATCGCCCTCGATACCGTGGAGTGGTTCGAGGACAAGGAGACCGGGCGGACCCTGAAGCGTCCCGCGTTCGATCGGCTGCGGGAGGCCATCTTCGCCGGGAGGGTCAAAATGGTCGTGGTCTGGAAGCTGGACCGGATCTCCCGCCGCCAGCGTGACAGCGTAAACTTGCTGGCCGAGTGGTGCGAACGTGGAGTCCGGGTGGTGGCCGTGACTCAGCAGATCGACCTGAGCGGGGCGGTCGGACGAATGGTGGCGAGCGTGCTGTTCGGGCTGGCGGAGATCGAGTCGGAGTACCGGCGGGAGCGACAAGCGGCGGGGATCGCGGTGGCGAAGGCGCGTGGCATCTATCGCGGCCGTCGTCGCCTTGATCTGGTTTCCGACGCGAAAGGACCCAATGCCCGGCGATTCCGCGTCATCCCTCGCGGGCGAGCGACTCGAACAGCGCCGCGTGCCGATCGACCAGGAGGTCGGGCGTCCACCGGCGGGCCTCGGCCAGGGCCCGGGCTCGGTGAGCCGCCTCGAACGCCGGGCCGTCCCACAGCCGCTCCACGGCGGCGACCCACGGCGCGACCTCCCGGGCCGTCGGCGGCTCGACGGCCTGCGGCGTGCACCGCGCCGGCACCGTGAAGGCGAACCCCGCGTCGCCCAGCGTCTCGGGCAGCGCGCCGCGGTCGCTCGCCAGCACCGGCAGCCCGTTACACAGCGCCTCCGCCGCCACCCGGCCGAACGACTCGCGGAACAGCGACGGCGCGAGCACCGCCCGCGATAACCTGTAGATCGCCCGGGGGCTCGACAGGTTGGGCAGCCGGTGGAGGTTCCGCAGTTCCGAGAGGTTCAGCCCCAGCCCCGCCAGGCCATCGGCCCCAGCCCGGCCCTCGACGACCAGGAGCGGGATCTCGGGCCGCCGGGCCGCCAGCTCGACCGCGATCCGGGCGAACACGGCCGCCCCCTTGTCGCGCTGGGGGTTGACGAACGTCAGGTATCGGGGCTCGGGCGAGACGGCCAGGACTCGCCCGGGGACGACCGGCGGCGCGATCGCGACGCAGTCCAGCCCGAGCCGCCGGGCGTAATGCCGGCGGCTGTACTCCGACGGCACGAGCACGGCGTCGGCGTCGGCGAAGCAGCGGCGGTCGTCGTAGGCGAAGTTGTGCAGGTGGAACACGACCGGGACGCCCCGCCACCGCGCCCGGGCCATCAGCGCCAGGTTGGTCGGATGCCCGCCGTAGGTCAGCACCGCCTGGGGCCGGAAGTCGCTCAGCGTCCGGTCGACCAGCTCGAGGAGCGCCCGCGACTCCGCCTCGTCGGGCGACCGCGCGATCCGGCTCGACGCGGTGCGGAGCGTATCGACCCGCACGCCCCCCAGCTCGAACCCGCGGACGTCGCCCGACCCCGGCGGGGCCCCCAGCGCCGCCAGGACCGGCTCCAGGGGCGTCTCGCGCTCGTAGTCGAGCACCCCGGTCGTCACCGCCCGGCACTCGACCCCGCGCGCCGCCAGCAGCTCCAGGAGGTCGCGGGTCGACCACGCCGCGCCGCTGGAGGGGTCGGCGTAGCCGTGCACCGAGGCGAACAGCAGTCGACGCAGCTTCACGGGCCGTCCCCCCCGGCGGGGACCGCAGGCCGGCCCGCCCGCGCAACGCCCCGGGCCGCCTCGGGGTCCCCGGGCCGCCGGGCGAGCACCTCCGACCAGCGCAGCCCGGCCTCCGCGAGGTCGCCCCGCTCCTCGGCCAGCACCGCCAGGTTCCGCATGGTCACGTGCCCGTAGATGCCCTCGTCGACGCTCGCGAACTTCTCGGGGCGTCGCAGGGTCAGGATGCGGCTCCAGCACGCCCGGGCCTCCCCCGGCTCGCCCCGGAGGCGGTGCAGCACGCCCTTGCGGAACAGCAACTCGGCGTCGTCGGGGTCGTCCGCCAGCCCCGCGCCGCAGGCCGCCAGCGCCGCCTCCGGATCGCCCAACCGCTGGTGCGCCCGGGCGATCAGGGCGTACAGCTTGCGGGTGATCGAGTCGGACGGGGCCGAGCCCGCCAGGCTCCTTTGCAGCAGGCCGAGGGCCGCCCGGGCGTCGTCGGCCTCCATGGCGATCTGGCCGAGGTTGAACAGTACGAACGGGTCGTCGGGCCGCTCGGCCAGCTCCGACTCCAGGATCGCCCGGTCCCGCTCCAGCTTCCTCCGCCGCAGGTCCTGGTCGTTGTAGCCGACGTGCCGCACCGTCGCGTCCGTCCAGCGGACTTCGACCCCCGCCCCGCGCAGGGCGGGCAGGATCTGCTCGTGGACGCGGTAGATCCAGCGGACGTCCTCGCGGACCGGGAAGAGCCGGACGTGGTCCACCACCGTCGCCCCCCCGCCGTCCGGCCCGGCGTCGCAGGCGCAGCGGACGACGTACGCCGCTTCGGCGGGGCCGATGCCGTCGAACAGCGCCTTGAGCCGCTCCCGCTGCGCGGCCTCGATCCGGTCGTCGGCGTCGAGCCAGAACGCGTAGTCGCCCGTCGCCCGGGCCAGCGCCGCGTTGCGGGCCGCCGCAAAGTCGTCCACCCAGACGAAGTCGAAGACCCGCGCCCCGAAGGCGTGGGCGATCTCGACGGTGCGGTCGGTCGAGCCCGTGTCCAGGACCACGATCTCGTCGAACAGCCCGGCCGCCGACTCCAGGCAGGCGGCGAGGTTCGCCTCCTCGTCGCGGACGACCATCGTGAGGCTGACGCGGACGCGGCGTCCGGCCGCCGGGGTGGTCCCCGTGCGCGGCAGCCCGATCCCGATGACCTTGGGGCGGCCCGGCGAGGCTTCGGGAGGCTTCCGATCCGCCGAGAAGGCCGCGAGCGGCAGCCGGACCGCCCTCCCGACCGGGGCGTCGGCCCCCCACTTCGCCTGGAACTTCGCGAGGTTCTCCGAGAGCAGCCGATCCGTATCGACGCCGGCCCCGAGGAACGTCCGGCCGCCGTAGTGATGGACGAACAGGTCGTGCGCCACGGCCGGCTCGAACCCCGCCTTGCGGGCGCGCAAGGCCAGGTCGTCGTCGTCGAAGAACCCGAGGCCGAATCGTTCGTCCAGCGGGCCGACCGCCTCGAAGCACCGTCGCGTGAGGAGCAGGCAGAAGCCAGACAGCTTGGGGGTCTTGAACCACCGCCCGCGACGCTCGCGCCGCCAAATCGCCGCGAATTCGTGCATCGCGTCGAGGTCTTGATAGGGAACCCGCTCGACGAGCTGGGGCGGGCTGGCGTAGTTCGACATCGGCCCGGTCATGCCGATCGACGGATCGGAGTCGACCAGCGCGACGAGCTGGTCGAGCCAGCCGTCGGTGACGACCGCGTCGTTGTTGAGCAGGACGAGGTAGTCCCCACGGGCCCGGGCGAGCCCCTGGTTGATCGCGGCGGGGAAGCCCCGGTTCTCCGCGTTGGCGACGATCGTCACGGAGAAAGGCGCCGCGTCCTGGACCCCGGCGAGATAGGCGGCGGTGCCGTCGGTCGAGCCGTCGTCGACGGCGATCAACTCCCAGGGCGGTCGAGTATGCCGCGCCAGCGAGGCCAGGCAGAGCCGCGTGTAGGACAATTGGTTGGAGCAAGGGATGATGACCGACGCCGATCCGGCCGGTCCGCCGGGTGTGTTGCTCATAGGACCGTGGCCCCGCCGCCGTAGGGATCGATCGAGACGAGGCCCGCCAGTCTACAGGACCGCGGGCGGGGCCGCCAACCGCCCCCGGGCGAGCGACGCGACGCGGGCCGCAAATTAATTTAAAGTTACTAATGCTAAGAATTATCTTGTGTCGCCGAAACCAGACGCTTAACGTGACGCTGTTCGCTCCATTTTCATTTCGCAACGCATGATTATGAATTCAATCGAGGCGGCGACATGCCCCACCCGCACCGGCGTTCGACGAGGCCGTCCCTGGAATCCCTCGAGGTCCGCCAGATGCTCCGCGGCGGCCTACCTTGGCAGGATTGGCTCGTCTTGGGGCCGATGGGCGGCCGCCCGGCCGCGGCCCTGTCCGCCCCTGCTTCGCCCTCGGAGGCCGGCCGGGTGGTCGACGCGCGTGGGCGGGGCGTCGCGGGCGTCACGGTCGTCGCGGTCGGCGGGGACGGTGGCGCGACGACCACCAGGACCGACTCCAGGGGCCGCTTCGTCCTGAAGGGGTCGGACGCCGCCGACCCGTCGCGGCTGCTGATCGTCGACGGCCCCGGCGCCTCGCCGAGGGGGCGTCATGCGAGGTCCGTGGGGACCCCGTCGCAGTACGCGACGTCCGGGCCGGGCGGATCCTCTTCGCTGAACGTGGTCCTGTCGCCGATCGACCTGGCGAACGCCACCGACTTCCGCCGCATCGGCCCCGGGACGGCCGTGGACGTGACGACGCCCAGGCTGCCCGGGTTCGCGCTTCACGTCGAGGCGGGGGCCGCGGTGGGCGCGGCCGGGAGGGCCCGCCGCCCCTACCGGGGCAGGATCGCCGTGACGCCGCTCGCCGGCCCGAACGACTCGCCGGCCGTCGCGGTCGACGGCCCCGGACTGGCGTTCCGCACGCCGGCGAAGGTCACGCTGCCCAACACGACCGGCGCGGTTCCCGGGACGACTTTCCCCCTGGTCGCGGTCGTCGCGCCGGGGCGGATCGTGACGTGGGGCGTGCTCCAGGTGTCCGCGGACGGCCGATCGCTCGACACCGTCAGCGGCGGACTCCTCGGCCCATGCACCATCCTCGCGCCTCGGGCGTCCGCGCCCTCGGTCGACTCGCGGACGCCCGTATTAGACGCGGCGGGCGGCGGCGAGTACGCTACGGCGGCCGACCTGTCGATCTCCGTCGGGGGGACGCTCGAGGCCTCGATCGTGCCGGGCGGGCTCGTCGGGAAGGACCTGACGTACACGATCACGCCCCAGCCCCTGCCGGCGAACATGACTTTCAACCGGGGCACCGGCGAGCTGACCTTCGTGCCGGCCCCCGGCCAGGCGGGGACGTATCAGTTCCGGGTCGTCGCCCGTGACGGCGGGCGCACCGTCGTCCAGGACGTCCGCGTAAC
This sequence comes from uncultured Isosphaeraceae bacterium, assembly GCA_937907405.1. Lineage (GTDB taxonomy): Bacteria > Planctomycetota > Planctomycetia > Isosphaerales > Isosphaeraceae > Paludisphaera. Next base: position 12,202 of record CALCIC010000315.1, read on the forward strand.
GGTCGCGCAGCCCGAACTGGCGTCGACCGTCGTCACCGGCCGCGTGGTCGACGAGGCCGGCGCCCCCCTGGGGGACGTCCCGGTCGACTTGGGCGGGATCGCGACGAGGACCGACGATGAGGGGTATTTCGCCCTCGTCGGCGTCCCCGCCGACCCCGGCCCCGTCCACGTCGGCGGCGCGACGGTGGAGGCGCAGGGCCGCCTGGCCCTGACCGCCCCGGTCGCCGACCTGCTCGGCCACCCCATCTACAGCCGGTCGGACAACGTCTTCCCCGAGCCGCTGATCGTCCCCAGGATCGCCTGGCCCGAAGCCGTCGGGTCCGGCGACTCCGACGCCGAGGGGACGCTGTCGGTCGTCAACCCGGCGATGCCGGGGTTCGAGATCCGGATCCCGGGCGACGCCGGAGGACGGCCGTCGGCCGTCTCGCTCTCGGTGGCCGAACTTCCGGCCCCCCTCGCCGCCCAGCACCTGCCGAAGGGGACGAGCGCCCCGATGATCCTGGGGCGGACGACGGGGCTGGCCCCCGACCAGCCCGTGGAGCTGACGATGCCCAACGTCTGGGGCTACGCCCCGGGCGGCGTCTTCCTGCTCATGAAGTTCAATCCGGTCACGGGCGGGCGCGAGCCGGCCGCGGAAGTGGTCGTCTCGAAGGACGGCGAGACCTTGACGACGACCGACCTGGTGACGCTGGGCTCCGCTCGAAGCGAGACGGCGCCGGTCGCGCGCGCCTCCAAAGCCGGAGAGATGCAAGCCCTGGTCTCCGTCGACCTGCTATTCTGCCTCGTCGTCATGATCATCCCCTTGGAGCTGCAGGACAACGGCGAGTGCGCCAACTGTCCGCCGACCGGCAACGACGTCTTGCATAAGGGGAACGTCGCGATCCCCCCATCGATGACCGAGTCCACCCTCACCGCGGGAGCGCCGCTCAACTCCGACATCAGCCTGCTCACGGGGGAATACTTCCAGAATCACCGGACGGCCTCGTATTACTCCGTCGGGGCCGACCGCAGCGTCGACCTCGAGTACAGCTCGTTGCAGGCGGACCCGAAGCCGGTCGTCCAGTACCAGTTCACGACGCCCCCCGCCGGCAGCGCCCAGACGATCGAGAAGATCACCGCGATCGTCAGCCTCGCGGGCGTCGTCCAGGGAGCAGCCGTCACGTACGACGTGGACGGCGTTGGCCTCCAGGATGGGGAGACGTACCACATCCCCATGCAGGTCGACGGGACGTCGCTGTCCCCCGGGTCCTATCGTTACACGATGACCATCACGGAGCACTTCAGCCCGTCGACCTCGTTCGACGTCGTCGCCGAGGGGTCCGTCAACGTCATCGACAACAGCGCCGGGGCCCTCGGCGCCGGCTGGTCCGTGGGCGGCCTGCAGAAGGTCAACCAGCCCACGCCGGGCGGCCCGCTGGTCGTCACCGTCGGTCAGCAAGGGAATCAGAGGTTCAACCCGGTCTACGACGCCGGCCAGATCCACGTCCAGGACCTCGCCCTGGCCTCCGACGCCTCGACCTCCAAGATCATGAAGAACGACGGGACCGCCGGCTTCACGAGGCCGGCCGCGTCGTCCGGGTTCGTGGCGGGGACGGTCGCCGCCGACTTCGACGGCGACGGCGAGCCGGATCAGGCCGTGGCGACGTCCTCGTCCCTGGGGATCCTCCTCAACGACGGCTCGGGCGGGTTGACGGCCGGCGTCCCGTACTCGATCACGTCGGGCTACGTGGCCAGGGCGCTGGCCGTCGGCGACTTCACGGGCCATGCGAACGGCATACTCGACCTCGCCGTGCTCCTGGCCCCGACCGGCGGGAGTTCGGGATACGCCGTCGCGGTCTACACGGGCGTCGGCGACGGGACGTTCTCGACCCCCGTCGTCTCTTCCGTCGGCGACGGGGCCGCCGCGACCGGCGGGGACGATTCGATGGCCGCCGGCGACTTCGACGGCGACGGCAAGCCCGACCTCGTGTTCACCACGGCCGACGGGCACCTCGACGTCATGCTCGCCGCGACCGCCGGCGCGATGACCCCGGCCGGAAGCCTGCCTCTCGACTCGGGCCACGAAGCCATCGGCGTGACGACGGTCGATTACAACGCCGACGGCAAGCTCGACCTCGTCGTCGAGACGGCGGCCTACGTGAGCGGCGCCGCCGAGGAGATCGCGTTCCTGAACGTGTTCGCCGGCACGGGGAGCGGGGGCGGACCGTTCACGTCGACGACCACGACCCCCTACATGACCGTGGGGCACACGACTCGCGGGATTCTCGGCCTGGTCGCGGGGAATTTCCGAGGCCCGAACGCCGGGCTGGAAGTCGCCGTCCCCGTCCACGGAGACGTGGCCTTCCAAACCGAATTCATCGCCCTCGTCCCCCTGTCTTCCAGCGGCGTCCTCGGGGCGCAGGTCCTCCACCCGATCGGCAACGCGGCAAGCCCCTCGCCCGGCGGCGACGCCTCGGGCGGCAACATCATCGCGACCGATCTCAACGGCGTCGGCGGCCGGCTCAGCATCGCCTTCACGGACGGCACGGGGCACGTCCGAATCCTCTCCCCCAACCCGGACTCCAACCAGTTCTTCCCGGCCCAGAACTTCCTCGTCTCGTCGTCCATCAACGAGGTCGGCAAGATCGCCGCGGCCCCGTTCACCGGGACCGCCGTCGTCCCGAGCTATCGCGGGCCGGCGAGCAGCCCGTCGACGCTCGTCCAGAACGTCGGGGGGACCTGGACGCGGACCTATCCCGACGGGACCGTCGTCCAGTTCGATTCGTCCGGCCGGGAGACGTCCCTGACCGACCGCAACGGCAACGCCACGAGCTACGCCTACGTGGCGTCCGGCCAGCCCGGGGCGGGGTCCCTGAAGACGATCACCGACCCGGTCGGGCTCAAGACCACGTTCGCGTACGACGCGACGTCGGGCAAGCTGGCCTCGATCACCGACCCCGCGAGCCGGGCCACGACGATCACCGTCGACGGCAACGGCAACCTGACACAGATCGTGGATCCCGACGGGGCCGTGATGCAATTCGGCTACGCGACGCCGTCGAACCATCGGATCACCACCGAGACCAACCCGCGCGGCAAGACGGCGACCGTCCTCTACGACGCGTTCGGGCTGGCGGAGGGCGAGACCCTCTTCGGCGGGGCCGATACGACGACGGTGAAGCCCGCCCACGCCAACGGCCTCCTTGCGGCGGGCGGCACCTTGACCGGCCCCCCGGCGACCGACTTCGAAGGAAGAATCACCGACCCCAACAACCGGACGACGACCGTCGGCTTCTCGTGGATGGGCCACCCCAACAAGAGCGCGGACGACACGGGGGCCTCCACGAGCACCAAATACGACCGGCGGGGCTTCCCGGCCGCCGCGAGCGACGCGCTCGGCCGGGTGACGGCCTACACCTACGACTCCCGGGGCAACGTGACGTCGATCGCACGCCCCGACTACATCCCGGGCGGGTCCGGAGGCTCCGGCTCGGGCGGGTCGGGCGGGACGTCCAACCCGATGACGATCACCTACGACGACCAGTACGGCGTCCCGACGTCCGTCACCGATTTCCTCGGCCGCACCACCACCTACACGCTCGACTCCCACGGCAACGTCCTGCGCCGGACCGACCCCGACGACTTTTACGAAGAATGGACCTACAACTCCGCCGGCCAGCTCCTCACGGACACCGACCGGCTGGGTGCCGTGACCACGTACCATTACGATTCGTACGGCCGGCTCGACCGGATCGACAACCCGTCCGGAACGGCCTCGTACAACCAGGACGTGACGTACTACGGGACCGCCACGGCCGGATCCGCCCCGATCCCAGGTCAGGGCGCGGCCCAGGCCTTCGACGGGAACACCGCCACGAAGTGGCTCTCGAGCGGGGCCTCCTGGCTGGAATACCAGTTCGGCGCCGGCGCCGCCTACACCGTCGTGGAGTACAGCCTGACCAGCGGCGACGACAACTCCATCTATCCTGGGAGGGCGCCCAAGGACTGGCAGCTCCAGGGGTCCAACGACGGCTCGGCGTGGACCGCCGTCGACACCCGGACGGGCCAGTCGGACGCGGAAGACGAGCACACGACCACGTTCACGGTGGCCTCGCCGGGCTCCTATAAGTACTACCGCCTCAACATCACGGCCAACAACGACACCCCTTACACCTACACCCAGCTCTCGGAGGTCAAGCTGACGGCCTCGATCACGACGCCGATCAGCGCCGCGGCGTCCCACACCTCGTTCGGCTACGACTCGGCGGGGAACCTCACGAGCGCGACCGACGAATTGGGGAAAGTCTGGAACTTCACCTACGACGGCATGGGTCGCACGACGTCCACGCAGGACTCGGTGCAGGCGGCCGCCGGTTCGACGGTGAAGACGTTGTACGTCTACGACGGGAACGGCAACCCGACCTCGGTCGCCGACGCCCTGAGCCGCGTCACCACCTACGCCTACGACGACCGCGACCGGCTCACCTCCATGACCGAGCCCGTCCATCAGGGGACGACCAAGCATACGGCCTACGCCTACGACGGCATGAACCTCGTCTCGGTCACCGACCCCCTGGGCCACACGACCAGCTACGCCTACGACGAGGTCAATCGTCTGGAGAGCGTCAAGGACGCCCTGAACCACACGGCCACTTATACGTACGACCTCGCCGGCCAGCTCACGAATCAATTCGACCCGCTCGGCCGCGAGACGCGGTACGACTACGACGCCAAGGGCCGGCTGACGAAGATATGGCGGGAGTCGATCTTCGGCACCGGCCTGGATGCGGTCGCGAGGTACGAGTACGACGACGACGACAACGTGACCCGCGTCTTCGACGGTTTGAACCACAGCGTCGTCTACTCGTACGACGAGATGAACCGCCCGACGAAGGCCGTCGACCCCCTCGACAGGATTACGACCTACATCTACGATCCGATGGGCCGCGTGACGGCGCAGACCGATCCCCTCGTCCACAAGACGGCCCGCGCCTACGACGTCCGCGGCCGGCTCGTCAGCGAGACGGCCCCCTCGGGCGGCGGGACGACGACCTATACGTACGACCTGGCCTCGCGGCTCACGAGCCTCACCGACCCGGTGGGGAACGTCACCTCATGGACCTACGACGACGCCGGACGGTCGACGACCGAGGTCGACCCCCTGGGCAAGGTCACGACCTACGCCTACAACCTGGTCGGCGGCCTGACCCAGAAGACGGACCGGCTGGGGCGGATCACCCAGTACGGCTACGACGCCGACGACCGCGTCACGACCGAGACCTGGCTGCCCGCCGGCGGCGGCTCGGCGGACAACGTGATCACCTACACCTACGACGACGCCGGCCGCACGACGCAGGTCCAGGATCACGTCAGCAAGTACGCCTACGGCTACGACGCCGCCGACCGGCTCACCAGCGTCGACAACGACGGCACGACCGGGCTGCCGCAGGTCACCCTGACCTACGACTACGACGACGCCGGCAACCGGACGAGCCTCGACGACAGCCTCGGCGGCCTGACCAGCTACGCCTACGACGAGCGGAACCAACTGGCGAGCCTGAGCCAGTCGGGCGCCGGCGTGAATTCCAAGCGGGTCGACTACGCCTACGACCATGCGGGACGGATCACGAGCCTCGACCGCTACGGCGACCTGACCGGAACCAGCAAGGCGGCCGGTACGACGTATTCCTACGACTTCGCCAACCGGCTCACCGGCCTCGCCCACAAGACGTCGGGGGGGGCCACGATCGCCTCGTACGACTACACGCTCGACGCCGCCAGCCGGCTGACGCAGGAGGTCCGGACCTGGAACGGCGGCTCGTCCACCGACACGCTGACTTACGGCTACACCGACGACAGCCAATTGACCGGCGTCACGCACACCAACGGCTCGTTCGCGAACGAGAGCTTCAGCTACGACGCCAACGGCAACCGCGACTCCACCGGCTATTCCACCGGGACGGGCAACCGCATCTCGACCGACGGGACGTACACGTACGCCTACGACGCCGAGGGCAACCAGGTCTCCAGGACCGAGATCGCCACCGACGACCAGACGCTCTACATCTGGGACCACCGCAACCGGCTCGTCGAGATCGACTCCCAGGTCGACGGCGTGACGACGCCCCTGGCCCGCTACGTCTACGACGCGTTGGACCGGCGGATCGGCCTGCTCCACGGTCCCGACGCCGCCGCGCCGTTCGTCGCCGAGGACGCGGCGACCCAGGGGGACTGGATCGGCGCCTACGGCGGCGACGGCTACACGCTCGCCAACGACGGCGTCGACCTCCCCGCCTACGCCTCCGTCGCCGCCTCCCCCGGGACGCAGACGGCGCAGTGGACCGGATCCACCTCCGACGTCCGGGCGCTCCGGAAGGACTCCGGCTCGGGGCGCCAGGCCTCCACGTGGTA
>CALCIC010000316.1 GCA_937907405.1 uncultured Isosphaeraceae bacterium
ATACGAGATTACAAGGTGACTGGAGTTCAGACGTGTGCTCTTCCGATCTGGATCGTTCGGAGGTTCATCGCGTTCCAGCCGTCGCGGATCCTCGCCGTCAATTTCCAGGGAAGCAACAAGTTCGTAATCATCCAACCCTGTGCGCTCGACGAACCTCCGAACGATCCGAACACGATCAAAAACCCCAAGCTGCCGGACGGCTGGAATTGGTCCCAAGGGGGGGCGGTAGGCCTCTTCCTCTCGCGATGACGGACGGATCGATGACGATGCGTGGACATCAAGACATAAGGAACAATACATGATTCCCCGATTTCGTTTTTTATGGGCGACCCTCGCCGCTTTAAGCCTGGGCGGGTCGCCCGGCGTGGCGCAGACCGGAGACGGCGCGGTCGCCGATCGGGTGGAGGAAGATTGGGAAGTCGTCATCGGCGATCCCGACCCCGACTCCACCGGCCCCCAGATCACGACCTGCATGAATCCCGACTCCGGTTCCTCGGGCTTCGTCGCGTTCTGTCTCAACTACCGCGACGTCTCGGGCTGGCAGCCGGGCGGCCTCCAGGTCAAGGCGTACGGCGAGGCGAGCGGGGCGTCGCAGGATCGGCCGCTGCTCGTCTCCGCCACCTCCGACACCGAGTCTCTCGAGACCGACGACGAGACGATCACCTGGACGCAGCGGATCAGCGTCTCGGGCGGAGCCCTCAGCTACAGTATCCTCAACGGAATCTCGACGACCTGGGGGAGCTTCGGTCAGGGGGTGGGAACCCTCGGGATCGCTTACGGCGCGTCGCTCTCCGACCTGGGGTCGTATAATCCCGCCGATTCCGTCAAGCTCTCCGCGGCGGGCTGGCAGGCCAACCGCGTCACGTCGATGACCCTGCTCAGAGTTCGGTACTACAAGGGGGGCGTCCTCATCAAGACCGAAGATGCACCGCGCGCCGTCTCGCTCTCCACGTCGACCTCGGCGACGGCTCCCTGAACCCGGCGGCGCGGCGGTAGCCGATCCCCCTTGAAATCTGCTAACATGGGTCGTCAACTTCCTCTGGGAAAGTTTACGACCCATGTTGCTTGCGCTCGCGTTAACCTCGATGCTCGGCCTGGCCGCACAGGCGCCGACGCTTGAACCCCTGGGCCGGTTCGACCTCAAGGCGATCCCCGAATCCTCGGGGATCGTCAAGAGCCGCAGCCGCCCGGACGTCTTCTGGGTCCACAACGATTCGGGCAATCCCGCCACGCTGTTCGCGGTCGACCTCCGAGGGCGCATCCTCAACCGGTTCGCGATCGCCGTCCCCAACATCGACTGGGAAGACCTGGCGATCGACGATCAGGGGCGGCTGTACATCGGCGACGTCGGCAACAACGGCGGCCTGCTGGCGATCCGGATGATCCACCAGATCGCCGAGCCCGATCCGGGCAAGCCGTCGGCCGTCCCGATCAAGCCGCTGTCCTCGTCGTTCTACGCCATGCCGCGCGACGCCCGGTTCGACGCCGAGGCGCTGGTCGTCGACGACGGCCGCGCGATCCTCGTCGCGAAGCGGTTCGACGGCCGCCAGGCCGAGCTCTTCGAGGTCCCGCTCACCCCCCCCGCCCCGCTCTTGCGGCCGGCGAAGCCCCGGCGGATCGGCGTCCTTCCCGGCTTCGTCGAGCCGGCGACCGGGGCCGACCTCTCGGCCGACGGCCGTCTTTTGGCGGTCTGCGGCAACCGCGTGACCCGAGTCTACGAACGCGGGGACGATCGGGCCTGGGATTCGTTGCGGCTCCTCGCCGAGGTCTTCCACGAACCGCTCGGCACGGAGGGGGTCGCCTGGGACGAGATGGATCTGATCCACGTTTCCGAGGGTCGGGGCCTCGACCGGATCGCCGAGCGGACCTGGAGGCGCGCCAAGGTCCCCGCCAGGACGGGAAAGACGCGATAAGATGGCCGAAAGATATGATGCGGTGATTGTGGGAGGTGGGGTGATCGGGCTCTCGATCGGCTACGCGCTGGCTCGATCGGGGGTCGCCTGCGTGATCCTCGACCGGACCGAGCTGGGCCGCGAGGCGTCGTGGGCGGGCGCCGGCATGCTGCCGCCGCGGTCCGAGCCGAGCCCCGGGCCGGTTCAGCCCAGCGTCGCGCTCCGCGCCTGGAGCGCGCGGCTCTACCCCGAGTGGTCGGCGGCCCTCCTTTCCGAGACCGGGATCGACAACGGGTATCGCCGCACCGGCGGCGTCGACGTCGCCTGGACCGAGGCCGAGGAGCACGCGTTGCGGACCACCGCCGGCCGCTGGCGGGTCGAGGGGATCGCCTTCGAGCGGCTTTCCCCCGGCGACTTCGGCAGGGTCGAGCCGGCCCTCAACCCCGACCTCCGCGTCGTCTACTACCTCCCCGACCGCGCCCAGGTGCGTAATCCGCGGCACCTCCGCGCGCTGGCCGCCGCCTTTGCGAGCCGAGGGGGCTCGATCCGCCCGAGCTGCGCCGTCAACGGCTTCGTCGCGCGTGGCGACCGCGTCGTCGCGGTCCAATCCGAGGCCGGCGCGTTCCAGGCCGATCATGTGATCGTCGCGGCCGGCGCGTGGTCCGGCCGGTTGCTCGACGGCCTGGGAGTGCGCGCGCCGACGCCGCCGCTGAAGGGGCAGATCGTGCTCCTGCGCGGCGATCGCCCGTTGCTCCGAAGGATCGTCGAGCAGGGTAAACACTACCTTGTGCCGCGCGACGACGGCCGCATCCTGGTCGGCGCGACCGAGGAGGACGCGGGCTTCCACGTCTTGCCGACGGCCGAGCCCCTCCGCGCTCTGACCGACGCGGCGATCCGGCTTTGCCCGGTGCTGAGCGAGGCGCGCGTGGAGGCGACCTGGGCGGGCCTCCGACCCGGCAGCTTCGACACCCGGCCGTACATCGGCTTCGCCCCAGGTTATCGCAACCTGATCGTCGCCGCCGGTCACAAGCGCGCGGGGCTTCAGCTCTCGCCGGCCACGGCCGAACTGGCCGCCGACCTCGTGCTCGGCCGTGATCCGCGCGTCGACCTCGCCCACTTCCGAATCGATCGCGAGCCGGCGACCGGCGAGGACGTCTTCCGCTCCTGATCCCTCAGCGCGTCTGGACGAGGACTTTTTCGGCCGCCGACAGACCCAGCGCCACGTCGCGGCCGTCCAGTCGGCAGACGACGGCGGCCGACTCGGGGCGGTTCTCGATCAACTCCCCCTCGGCGTTCAGGTCGAGTCCGCACTCCGTCAGATAACGGAGGAACGACGGGTCCTGATCGAGAACGCGGACGACCCGGAAATGCTGGCCGCGGCTGCATTGCGACAGGGGCGCCCCCTGGGGCTCGGTCAAGGAGCCGTCGGCGGTCGGGATCGGGTCGCCGTGCGGGTCGACGGCCGGGTGGCCGAGGAAATCCTCGATGCGGTCGATCAGCCGTTCGGAGACCGCGTGCTCCATGTGCTCGGCCTCCTCGTGGACCTCGTCCCACGACATTTCGAGCGTCCGCGCGAGGAACAGTTCCAGCAGGCGATGGCGGCGGATGACCATCAAAGCCAGCCGGTTGCCGGCGTCGGTCAGCCGGGCGCCCTCGTAGGGCGTGTAGGTCGCCAGCGCCGCCTCGGACAGCGTCTTGAGCATGCCGGTGACGGTCCCCGGCGAGACCCCCAACGCCTGGGACAACTGCCCGGTGCTGACGGCGGTCCCGGCCGGCGTCCGCGCGGCGATCAGCGCGATCGACTTCACGTAGTTTTCCACGGTCAGACTTGCCACAACGACTCACGCTCCGGGTTCATAGTATTCGTCGGGAAGCCGTTCGCCCACACGCAGCCAGGCGACCTTGAGATACGAGCCCTCGGGCGCGTCGAGGGCGACCGGGTGGTCGGCCGACGCGCCGGTCATCGCCAGAAGTTGAACGCTTCGATTCGCCTTCCGCGCCGCGGCGCGGAGCAGCGACAGAAACTCGGGGGCGTCGAGCAGCCCCGAGCACGAGCAGGTCAACAGCAGACCGCCGGGCTCGACCAGGTTCATCCCCAGGAAATTGAGGTCGAAGTATTTTCGCTTGCCCGGCGCGACGTCGTCGCGGTCGAGGATCAACTTGGGGGGGTCGAGGACGACGACGCCGTACGTCCGGTCGTTCTGCCCCATTTGCCGAAGGTAGCCGAACGCGTCGGCGTGCACCACGTCGAGCCGCACGCTGTTGGCGTTGCCGTTCTCCTTGGCCAGCGCCACGGCCTTTTCATCGAGATCGACGCAGGTCACGTCGCGGGCCTTGCCGCGGATCAGGGCGTTCAGGCCGAAGCCGCCGGTGTAGCAGCAGGCGTCGAGCACCGAGCGATCACGGCAGAACTTGGCCAGGTCGCGGCGGTTGTCGCGCTGGTCGCAGAAGAAGCCCGTTTTGTGAGACTCGGCGAAGTGGATGCGATACCGGACGCCGTGCTCGGCGATGGTGATCCGGGGGGGCAGATCTGGGCTGGAGAGCGGCCTGCCCGAAAAATCTTCCTGAAGCGCCACGCGCTCGGCGACCTGCACCCGAAAGTGCTTGGTCCCGAGCCGGCCGGCGAACAACTCCATGATCGGGCCGATCCGCTGGTACATCCCCAGGCTGTTGATCTCGACCGACAGGACGTCGTCGTAGCGGTCGACGATCAGGCCCGACAGCCCGTCCCCCTCGGCGTGGACGACCCGGTAGGCGTTGGTCTCGGCCTCAAGCCCCAGCGTGTTCAACCGGAGGCTCGCCGCCTGATCGATCTTCCGGACCCAGAATTCCGTGCCGGGCGCGTCGGGCGCGCGGGAGAGCAGCCGCAGGCTGATCTGCGACCGCGGGTTCCAGAGCCCGTATCCCAGCGGCCGGCCGTCGCGGTCGACGATCTGGACGAGGTCGCCGGGATTGGCCACGAGCGGGCCTCGGACGCCGTCGATCATCTTGCGGAAGATGAACGGGTGCATGCCCGGCGTCCGGATCGCCACGACCGGCAGCGGGACGTCGGGGTCCAGGCTCCGGTCGGGAATCGTCTGGAACGCCGCGGGGGCGGGTCGGCCCTTGGGTCGTGGGCGGGTGCTCATTCGTCGTCGTCCGCGTCGAACGCATCCAGATCGTCGCCGCCGTCGCCCGCGTCGCCGGTCCGGAGCAAGCGGCGAAGCCGGACCAGAAGCGCCGTCGCGTACCGCTGGACCGAAAGCTGTTGCGTCATCACCGCCTCGTCGAGCGCGGATCGCGGGATCTCGGCCATCAGTCGGTGCGTCTGGACCAGGCTGGCCCAGCCGGCGTCGACGATCCTCGGCGTCAGGCCGGGGTTTTCGCGCCCCTGCCTCATCAACTGCCGGGCTTTCTTCAGGCCGGCCTGGGCTTGCTTGAGTTGCCTCAAGGCCGCGCCCGCACTCATCTCCGCCATGCTGCGTCTCTCTCCGCCCCGTGTCGGGGCCAATCCGGTATTCCCGTTTCCTTCTCACCGCGATTCATTATAAACTAGAATCGCGGAACCGATACGCAAGATGCCCCCAGGAGCCCGCGCGATGTCGGAAGAGCAAGGGGAAACGACGGTAGCCGTTGAGCCGGAAGTCGTCCAGGAGACGCGCACGCGCAGGCTTCCGCCGTACAACGTCGTGATCCTCAACGACGAGGAGCACACGTTCGACTACGTGATCGAGCTCTTGATCAAGCTGTTCGCCCACTCGATCCCCACGGCCGAGAAGCTCACGCTGGAGATCCACCTCCGGGGCCGGGCCGTCGTCTACACCACCCACAAGGAAAAAGCCGAGCTCAAGCGCGAGCAAGTGGTCTCCTACGGCGCCGACCCCCGGATGGCGATCTCCAAGGGCCCTCTCCGCTGCTACATCGAGCCGGCCTGCGACTGAGCGACGTAAGTGGATTCGGCTTGAGCATCGTGCGGCCTCGAAGTACCAGCCCGACGCGCAAGCGAGGGAACGATCGATATGGCCGACACACCTGACGGGGCCCTCCTGCCAGACGATGACTATCCGACGTGCGCCAGGACTTACGCGACACTGCGTATCTACCCGGGGGATGTCGATCCCGCCGCGATTATCAGTCTCCTTGGGATCGAGCCCTCAGGTTGGCAGCGCCGGGGCGAGGTCCCCGAGCGGCCGAGTAGGCTGCTGCGGGAGGTCGCACCGATCAACGGCTGGTTTTTAGAATCCGAAGGCCAGGTCGACTCGCGAGATTCGCGTCGCCACATCAATTGGCTCCTCGACCGATTGGAGCCAAAAGCCGAGACGATTCGATCACTCCAAGAGATGGGGTGTCGAATGGATATCTCCTGCTACTGGCTTTCTCGGAACGGGCACGGGGGACCGAGCATTCCGCCGACCCAGATGAGGAGACTGGCTGAACTCGGGATCGAATTATGGTTCGACTTTTACGGACCCTACGAGGAGGAGGATGCCTCACACTGAGTGATCACATCGCCCCTCAAGCTTCCCGACGGCCCCCCTCGCTTGCGCGTTTTGATGTTGTGCACTTCGCGCGGGATGAAGCGATCATCCCTTCTCCCCTCGCGGGAGAAGGTGCCCCGAAGGGGCGGATGAGGGGGAGTCGGAGGCCGTCGCGCCCCCTCATCCGGCCGTTCCGGCCACCTTCTCCCGCGAGGGGAGAAGGGAATCCGGCCCTCGCTTCGTATGTGATCCAAACGCGAACAGCGCAACATCAAAACCCGCGCGTCGGGGTCGTGTCTCGATCCCGGCACGGTCGCTCACACCAAAGCCGCCGGCACGCCCGATATGACGTCGGGATAAATCAATCTCACTCCCAGCTCCGCCTTCATCCTTGCGTTCGCCACGCGCCGGCTGGCGGCGTCGCGCGCGGCTTCGGGTGAGCCCGGCGCGGGGCCGACGAACCGGGGAGGCGCGGCGTTCAGGCAGTCGGCGACCCGCGAGTAATACTCGAGTCGCTTCACCGGTCGGTCGTCGCTGACCAGGTACAGTCGCGAAGGCGACGGCGCGTCGAGAGCGGCGGTCACGGTCTGGGCGGCGTCGTCGACGTGGATCAGGTTCAGGTACTTGCCGGGGTCGCCGGGGATCGGCTCGCCGCTCTGGATCATCGACCGGCGGACGATCCGGCCCGGCCCGTACAGCCCCGAGCAACGGAGCACGACCACCGCGTCACGACCCCATTCCGTCGCGACGCGTTCGGCGTCCAGGCAGATCCGCCCGGCCTCGGTGCGCGGTTCGGTCGGCGAGGATTCGTCGACCCAGGCGCCGTCGTCCCCCCCGTAGACGCTCGTCGAGCTGACGTAGATGAGTCGATTCGGGCATCCCTTGAGCCGATCGAGCACGTTCCGCAGGCCGTCGACGTACACGGCCCGCTTGTCGGGACCGGCCGAGCGGTCGTAACCCACGCAATAAACCACGCGATCGGCCGCCGGCAGATCGCGGAGCGCGTCGACGTCGAGCACGTCGGCCACGACCGACTTCACGCCTAGCCTGGCGATCTCCGACGCGGCGGCGGCAGACCGGCAGGTGCCGAAGACCTCCTCGCCGCGGTCGATCAGCCGCGCGGCGACGCGCCGGCCGAGATAGCCGCAGCCGATCACGAGCGTGGTCATGGGCGGGTCTCCTCGTCCTGGGAATCGAGCAGCGGCTGGAGCGGCGACTCGGTTTCGGGGGAACCGGCGTCGAGGTAGCTCTGCAACAGAATCTGGGCTGCCAACATATCGCGCAGCCCTTTGCGTTTTTGCCGCTTGAAGCCCGAGCCGATGAGAATCTCGTCGGCCATCTTCGACGTGTACCGCTCGTCGAAATAGAAAACCGGCAACCCGGTGACGCCGGCCAGCCAGCCTCCCCATTCGCGGGCCTTCGACGCCAGCTCGCCCTCCTGGCCGCTGGTGTGGACCGGCAGGCCGATCACGACGCGATCGACGTCGTTCTCATCGACGAGGTTCCGGTAATGGCTGGCGTCCTGGACCGGGTCGCGGCGCTCGTAGACTTCAAGCGGAGTGGCGATCGACCGGCCGGGATCGCTGACCGCCGCCCCGACGCGCCGGAGCCCGAAATCGACGCCCAAAGTCCGCGCGAACGGCCGACGATCGCTCACAGGTACTCCTCGTGGCCGCTCTCGGCCAGCCCCTCGACCAGCGCCTTGAGCTTGTCGAGTTGGTCTCTTCGAGCGACGAGGGTCGCCTTGCCGGCCTGGACGATCACGACGTCGTCGAGCCCGAGGGTGGCGATCAGGCCGCCGTCGTTGGACAGGATGATCGAGTTCGAGGTGTCGCGCGCGATCACGTCCCCCTGGATCGTGTTGCCCGCGCCGTCGGGCTCGATCAGGGCCTTCAAGGCCCGCCAGTCGCCGACGTCGTTCCAGTCGTAGCGGACCTCCAGGACCTTGACGTTCTCGGCCTTCTCCATCACCGCCTTGTCGATCGGCGTCCGGTCCAGCTTGGGGAACTCCTCGGCCAGCACGTCGGCCTCGGCCGGAGTCCCAAGGCCGGCGCCGATGCGGTCCAGGCCCGCGCCGAGTTGGGGACGATGGCGGTTGATCTCGCCGAGGATCGTCCTGGCGCGCCAGAGGAAGATGCCCGCGTTCCAGGCGAAGTTCCCCGACGCGAGGAACCTCTCGGCGGTGTCGCGGTCCGGCTTCTCGCGGAACTGGATCACGCGGTTGACGGCCACGCCGTCGCGGGTCTCCAGCAGCGCGCCGCGCTCGATGTACCCGTAACCCGTCTCGGGGCGGGTCGGCTTGACGCCGAACGTGACGAGGGCCGACGGGTCGGCGTCGATGACCGCGACCGCCGCCTTCACGGTCGTCAGGAACGCGTCGACCGGACGGATGACGTGATCGGCGGGCATCACGATCATCGTGCCTTCGGGATCGCGGCGCGCCACGATCTGGGCGGCCAGGCCGACGCAAGGGGCGGTGTCGCGCGGGCAGGGTTCGGCGATCACGTTCCCCGGCGGCAGGTCGGGAAGCTGAGCCCTGGTCGCCTCGGCCTGATCGGCCCCCGTGATGATCAACACCCGATCGGGCGGCACCAGGCCCGCGATCCGGGCCACCGTCTGCTGGAGCATCGTCGCATCGCCGTGCAGCGCAAGGAGTTGCTTGGGGCGGTTGCGGCGGCTTTTGGGCCAGAACCGCGTGCCGCTGCCGCCGGCCATGATGATCGCGAAGAGCATGTCTCACCCCTGACGGGCCGCGCCGCGGCTTCCCGATTGCGGCGTCGTCCCTGGTCCCACGTATGGTTCAAGCCGGGAAGTCGATCAATCCATCGACCCCGAATCATAACCGTTCCGCAAGGCCGGCTGTAGGGCGACTCAACCGAGATGAGACGAACCTCGACGACCACGATCACCGCGCGGCGGCCGCCATCGCGCCCGAACCTGCTCCGACGGGCAGCCGGTCGGCCTCGACGGTGTCGCAGATCAGGCCGGCGACCAGCCACCGCAGCGGCACGTGCTCTTTCTGGGCGACCTTGCGAAGCCGGTCGAGCAGGTCGGCGGAGAGCGTAACGAAGACTTCGGCGTTGGCGTCCATGTATTCATCCTCAGTGATCGTGCCCCGAAAGGGGAGGCGAAGCGATCAGTTGACGAGACCCGAGGAACACTCAAGGCAAACGACGTGCCAGAAGATCCTGGCCACCCGAACGACTCGAATTCGGAAGAGCCTCAATCGCAGTCGCACGCAATCGTGGCTGTTGTCATTCGTGCACCATGATAACGATACGCCACGTTCGCTGTGACGGGCGCGATTTGTTTTTTCCGAAGTGCGGCGGCACGATTCCGCCGGAGGACGCATCGGGTATCATCGAGCCTGAGAAACCAACGACTCGACGAGGCTCCCATGGAACAATCCAAGCCGGCCGATCGACCGTTGCGTCCCGGCGCGACGTCGCGGGTGATCCGCCCCGGAACGCCCGAGCCCGACGATCTTGACGTGATGGCCCTGACCCCGGAGCAGCGGATCGACGCGGTCTGGACCCTGAGCAAAGCCTGCATGGCCTGGAACAGCGAGGGGGACGATGAACCCCGACTTCAAAGATCTGTTGTCCACATTCAACGCGCGCGGGGCTGAGTTCCTCGTGGTCGGGGCTCATGCGCTGGCGGTCCACGGCCACCTTCGCGCCACCAAGGACCTCGACGTCTGGGTAAGGCCCTCCCCGGAGAACGCCTTGAAAGTCATCGCGGCGATCGCCGAATTCGGCGCTCCGCTGCACGACCTCGTGGCGGACGATCTCGCGAAGCCGGGCACGGTCTTTCAGATCGGCGTGGCTCCCGTGCGCATCGCTTTACGTATCGCCGTGGAGGGCCTGGAATTCGACGCGGCCTGGACCGACAGCTTGTGCGTAGCCGGCTTGAGGCACGCCCACCAGCGATCTCGGTACCTCTACTGTCACGGATTGCTGGAATTGGCGTCGTGAGGCCCGGAATACAAGCCCGAAGCGCAAGCGAGGGTTGATCGTCCAGGACGTCGAATCGGCCCTGGACCTCCCGAGCCGAACCCTCGCTCGCGCTTCGGGCTTGTATTCCGCCCTCCCCGGCCCCTCGATAGAGGTCGGGCGTCCCAATCCGGTGACTCCGGTCCTGCCCGAGGACATCCGTGACAGTAGAGATACGATCGGAGATCCCGTGGAGTTATCTCTTCGTTGCCTTGGCTCCGAGGAACCCCAGACCCCGGGCCACACTAGCTTCCTCGGAGGCAAGCCCAAGCTCCCCGCCGACGAGCCGCTGCCGACCTGCCGCCGCTGTGGGTCGGTCCAGACCTTCTTCTTTCAGGTGGCGTTCCCCAGCGGGCATGATTGGGCCGGGCAGACCCTTGCCGTCTTCCAATGCACGGGATGCTTCGACCCCGAAAACAGCACCCCCATCATCAGCCGTAAGCTCTTCCCGCAGCTCTCGACCGACTACCAGGAGCCGGGTGCCGACATCCCCGAGGGCGTGCTCGAAGCGGTCCAGCTCGCATGTCGGTTCCCCGTCTTTCCCACCGACCAAGGGGTGGTCCGAGATGATTATGTGGTGAAGGTAGCGTTCGTCCCGCTCGGGTTCGACCGGCTCGCCGACGGTAAGGCGACCGCCAAGTCCAAGGTCGGGGGAGAGCCTGGCTGGATCTGGACGGATATGGCCCCGGGTTGGTATCTCGGCCGACCGCTGACGTTTCTCATGCAGTGGCAGCGTGGACACTTGTTCAAGACCGTGCCCGGTGCTCCACTGCCAGCCATTGCGGTCGACCCAGACTTTCCCAACAACCCCGTTGAACTCGACTATTACGAGTTATTCCACAGCTATCAGCTCTACTTCTTTGGCAACGATGCCGGCGGCAGCCATCACGTAATGATGGTCACACAATGGACGTGATCCGCATGGGCCCCTTGGGCCCCTGGCCAGGCAACAAAAGACCCCAAAAGACCCTGGCCACGCAACAAAACAAGGTAACCTAGGGCGAATCAGCCGGCCAAGCCCCGCATGAATCATCCATGGCGCGCATCTCAAGTGCATGGCTGTCGTACACGACCACGCACGGCCTGCATCCAGAATGCGGCCTTGAAGACAACTGGCCTATTCGAGATCATGCCTGCATGAAAATCCTCGGCGTCCTGCTCGGCCTGGCGTGCGGCGTGGCCGGCTCCGCGGTCGTGATCGGGTTGTTCCGCAAGACGAGCAAGGAATTCGCGTGGCTCGCCTGGGCCATTGGGTTCGCCGTCGGCTGCGGCGCCCGAATAGGCGGCGGCGGGTGGCCTGCGGGGCTCTACGCCGCAAGCGTTACGGTGGGGGCGCTGGGGGTCGCCAAGATCGTGGCGATACGGGGGTTCGCCGACCAATTCCTGGCCGGGATCTACGCCGAAGTCCTGCGGGACAAATCGACCTCCTTCATCGCGCGGGACGTCATGGCGGAGCATCGCGAACGCGGCGAACATCTCGATTGGACGAAGGACGCCACGCCCGTGGAGAGCGTCGCGAAGGAACACTTCCCGGCCGAAGTCTGGTCGCAGGCGGAGGCGAGATTCAAGGCGCTGCCAGAGGAGGGTCGGGCCGAACTGGAGCGCGAGGGCTGGCGGGGAGTGGGCAAGTTATCGCCGAAGATGACGCGCATCATTTACACGATCGCGCTCATGTCGAACTTCAACTGGATCGACGCCGTCTTCTACTCGGTCGCTTCGATCGTCGCTTACGCTCTCGGATCGGGCCTGGTGTTCTGACGATCCTCGACGCCTTGGCTCATGTAGGGTCGGCGATGACGAGAAGGCCGGTACAAGCCCGAGGCGCAAGCGAGTGGATCGTCATAAACCCTTGGAATCCAATCGCTTGCGCTTCGGGCTTGTATCGGAGGGCCGCCGGGACCGCACTGGATGCCCTCGTGAGCCGATGCCTTATTCAACACCGCCGGGGGCCGGAGGTCGGCCCTGGAACGGCTCAGTGGAGGTAGATCGGCTTCTCGACGACCAGGCCGGGCGCGAGCTTGGCTTTCAGCTCGTTGGCGTCGAGGGCGTAGAGCGGGCTGATCTCGATGCCGAACGGGACCGAGCCGTCGGGGCGGCGGGGGACGACCGCGCCGGCCTGTTCGAGCCAGTCGCCGAAGACGTCGCTCATCCGCTGGTGGACGGTGGCCGGCGAGTCCGGGCCCGTGGCGTTTTTCAGCGGCTCGAACTCCCGCAGGCGGTCGGTCTCGACGATCGACCACCGCTCGGCTTCGGGCAGGGCGTCGAAGATGAACTGCTCGAACTTCACGGCGTTCGGCTCGGCCGGCTTGATCGTCCGGCCGGCGTCGTCAAGGTGCGCGACCTTCTTGACCGCCCGGTGAAACGGCAGTCGGTGCTTGCCGACCAGGCGTTCGATGAACGACCGTTCGAGGACGTGGATCGCAATGCTGCCGGCCCAGATTTCGAGCTGGCCGTCGCTCCGGCGCTTGCCGGCGAGCTCCGGCGACAGGTCGGAATACTCGATCACCTGGGGACGGCCGTCGACCGTCACGACCACGCCCACCTTTTCGTCGGGCATCCGCCGCTCGACGATCTTGAACGACATCTCGGCGTCGGCCTGGCGGTGCAGGCCCAGGTAAGCCGGGTCGGCGATCTCGACCATCGGGTTGTCGACCTGGAAGTAGAACAGGGTCCGGACGCCGCGGTCGCGCATGTCGTCGAGGCAGCTCGGGCCGCCGTCGGCCCCGGGGGCGGCCAGGGCAAGGAGCGTGCCGCCGTGGCCGTCGGGGCTGAGCGCCAGATGGTCCGGCGCGGCCAGGAGGATCTTTCCGGTCCCAAGTTCGACGGCCGGCATCTGGCCCTGCTGGAAGAACCGAGGGCGGTCGAGGCCGAACCGACCGTGCTGGTCGAAGAACCACACGGTCGCATCGTGGTTGTCGGGGCTGGTCATGACGTACAACGGCGGTTGCTTGCCGTGGCGACGCCCCAGCGCCACGATCTTCTCGGCGTGGATCTGGAACAGACTCGCGGAAGAGACCGGGCCGATCGGGAACGTCCCCTTGGGACCGTCGAAGCCCAGCCGGGTCCCCGAACCGCCGGCGACCAGGACGACCCCGACCTCGCCGTTGGCCAGGGCCTGTTCGCCGACTTCCTTCGCGCGGCGGCGGGCGACCCGCTCGCCGTCGGTCTCGGGAAGCCGGACGACCTCGACCGGCTCCACGCGGTCGGTCGGGACCGCCGCGGTCGACTCGCCGTGGACGTGCTCGGCGATCAGACGATCGAGCTGGTCCAGGTCGACCGCCGCGATCTCCGCGTCCAACCGCGCGCGCCGGGCGTCGTCCAGCTCGTTCCACCACCGCAGCAGGTGACTCTGTCCGTGCCGTTCCAGCCGCTCCGCCTGGTCCGTCTTGAAAGCCATCGTACGGGACGCTCCTGAATCCTCGATCGCCGCGACGCAAGCCTCCGCGGTCCTCGCCTCGAATCAATCGTCTTATCGTACCAGTTCACGGCGCCTTGGACGCCAGCCGCCGCAAGTCGCGCGCCGCGAACCCATCCTAAAAAGGCAACACCAACCCGTCGTACGCCAGCCGGACTTGGGGGGGCAGCTTCGCCTCGACCGACTCGTGATCGAGGCCGTGCGACAAATGAGTGAAATACGTCCGCCCGGGCTTGAGCCGGTCGACGACCGCAAGCGCCTCGTCAAGGTTGAAATGGGTCGGGTGGGGCTCGTATCGGAGTGCGTCGAGAATCAACGTGTCGAGCCCCTCAAGCGCATCGAGCGTCGCCTCGGGGACGCGGTTGACGTCGGTGCAGTACGCCAGGCCCCCCACCCGAAAGCCCAGGACCGTGAACCGGCCGTGATGTAGCCGGATCGGCAGGATCTTCTGCCCCAGGACCTCGAACTCGGCCCCCGGCGTGATCGGGTGGAACTCGATCTTGGGGATGAATCCCGCCGCCCAATCGCGCGACTCCTCGCGAAACGCGTAGGGAAACACGCGCTTGATGTAGTCCTCGACGTCCCGCTCGCAGAAGACGGGGACCGGGCCGCCGATCCACTTGGGGAACAGCCGGGCGTCGTCGAGCCCGTACAGGTGGTCGGCGTGGTGGTGGGTGTAGGCGATCGCGTGGACCCGCCGGACCTTCTCGCGGAGCAGTTGAATCCGCATCTCGGGCGAGGTGTCGATCAACAGGTTGCCGGCCGGGAACGACATCAGGACGCTGGGCCGCGTCCGCTGGTTCCGGGGGTCGTCCGACATGCAGACCGGGCAGTCGCACCCCAGGATCGGAACCCCCGTCGAGGTCCCGGTCCCCAGGAACGTCAACCGCCGTTCGGGCGCGAAAGGGCTTTCGATCAACCGACTCCGTCTCCTCGCGAGAATGCGGCCTCACTCCAAAGCGAACCGCAGCTATCTTACGCAAAGCCGGCGACGATGGCGACCCGATCGCGTTACGATCGATCCAGGCCGTCCGGGCCGATTACGTGAAGGGAGCCAGAGCGATGAACCTCCGGATGCTCGTCATCCTTCAGATCGCCTGCATTGCGTTCCTGGCCGCCGCATTTCGGGAAGGTCCGCACGCGGTCTTACCCAGGCGTTGGGCCTTGCCCGCGATGTACCTCGCGGCCGTCTTGCTTTACCCCGTCTGGTTCGGCTTCCCGATGCTGGTCTATCGGGTCGTCGGGCGATCCAACCTGCCGCCCTGGAAACGCTGGATCATCGCCGGCGTCGAAGTCGCGCTCGTCTATGCCGTCTTTCTCGCTCTGTGGCCAGCGGTATCGTGACGTGAACCACCGAGGCCCGAGATGCGGAATCTCATGACCTCGTCGAGTCGTTCGTCTGTCTAGGACCGGTGCGTTCTCCCTCGGCGAACCAGTCGGCAAGCGAAAGCCGAAAGCCCGGCAGCACGTCGCCGCCGTCAAGGTGATCGTCGATCGTCAGCTTGGCGACGTCGCGGCGTGAAGTGTAGACACGGGCGGTGTGACGTCTGGGGTCGATGTACCAGACGAGTCGCACGCCGGCCTCGAAGTACTCGTCGAGTTTCCGCTCCATTTCCCGACGCCGGTTCGTCGTATTGAGGATCTCGACGACGAGGTCGGGCGCGACAGTGGGAATCACCACCCCCCGGCGTTTGGGTGCGCGTTCCCACGAAAGGAAAAGCGCATCGGGGATGCGGACCAGGCCGGGAGCCAGTCGAATGGTCCCGTCCGCGCCGAGAACGACTCCAAGGTCGTGCTTATGACTAAAATTACAGATCGCGACCGCCAGTAGCACTCCGAGTCGCGATTCGTGAAACCCAAGCCCCTTCTCCACCAGGACGCCGTCGACCAGCTCGAACAGCCGGCCCTCGCGGTCGTGGAGCTTGATCACGTCCTTCTCGGTGGCCGTGCCGGGGGTGGGATTCATCCGAACGCGCGCGGCGGGGACGCCGCCGAGCTGCTTGAGCAGGTCGGCCACGGTCTCATGTCGCGGGGGCGTCGCAACGGACATGGGCGTACCTCAATAAACTACGGGCCGGTCTCTTCGGATTCGGCGAACCACTCGGCGATGGCGAGGCGGAAGCCGGGCAGCACGTCGCCGCCGTCGAGCTCGTCGTCGGTCGTCAGCGTCTTGAAATCGTACCGCGCGGTGTAGACGCGAACGGTGCGGGCCTTGGGATCGACGTACCAGACCAGCCGCACGCCGGCTTCGAAGTATTCGTCGAGTTTCCGCTCCATCTCCTTACGAGTGTTCGACTTGCTGAGGACTTCGACGACGAGGTCGGGCGCGACGTCGGGGATCGCCCCACGTTCCCGGGCGGATTTAGGAAAACGCTCCCACGAAATGTACGCGACGTCGGGGATACGTACCAAGCCCGGAAACAGTCGCATCATGCCGTCCGCGCCCAGGAAGATCCCAAGTTTGCGCGGGGCAATGAAGTTGCCGAGGTAAAGAACCAGCCAAGCCGCGAACCGTGCTTCCTCGAATCCCATGCCCTTCTCCACCAGGACGCCGTCGACCAGTTCGAAGAGCCGGCCCTCGCGGTCGTGGATTTTGGTCACGTCCTTCTCGGTGGCGGTGCCGGGGGTGGGATTCATCCGGATGCGCGCGGCGGGGACGCCGCCGAGCTGCTTCAGCAGGTCGGCCACGGTCTCATAACGCGGGGGAGTCGCAATCGACATGGGCGTCCTCAATTCCTTGGACCGCTCCGCTCGGCCCTGGTGAACCAATCGGCGATGGCGAGGCTGAAGCCCGGCAGCACGTCGCCGCCGTCGAGATGGTCTTCGGCCGTCAACGTCTGGAAATCGTGCCGCGCCGTATAGACGCAAACCGTGCTGGGTTCCGGATCGACGTACCAAACCAGCCGCACGCCGGCCTCGAAATACTCGTCGAGCTTACGCTCCATCTCCTTGCGGGTGTTCGACTTGCTGAGGATCTCGACGACCAGGTCGGGGACGACGTCGGGGATTTCGCCGCGTTTCCGGTCGGGGCTGGGGGATCGAGCACATGAGACGAACGCGACGTCGGGGATGCGGACAAGCCCCGGGAACAGCCGCATCATGCCGTCCGCGCCCAAAATGTCGCCCACGTCGTGCTGAAGGATGAAGTTCCCCAGGTAGATGATGAGCAGTGCTGCCATTTTCGATTCGTCGTAGCCCATGCCCTTCTCCACCAGCACGCCGTCGACCAGCTCGAAGAGCCGACCCTCGCGGTCGTGGATCTTGATCACGTCCTCCTCGGTGGCGGCGCCGGGGGTGGGGGTCATTCGTACGCGCGCGGCGGGGACGTCGCCAAGCTGCCTGAGCAGGTCGGCCACGGTCTCAAATCGCGGAGTCGTCGCAATCGACATGGGCGTCCTCCAACAGCGAAAGATCGGGACGATTCATTGTCTCATCGGCCGAATCGATCGACAACCCGCCCCCAGCGACGATGGAACTTGCGAATCGTGGAAAAGCCCACCACCAATCACGCGGTTGCGTCGTAAAATAACTTACGGAGGGTCGAGTGCGCGTGGCTGGACTGTGCCGTTCCGGCTCACTCCTGGAGGCGCGACCGCCCCTGGTGGACAAGGGTCGAAAACGCGCGCGAACAAACCCAAATTGGTGTGGCCCATGTTCCTGGCGGCCGTCTTGCTTGAAACGCAACCATCCAAGCCCGAGGCGCCCGCGAGTGAATCCTCCGAACGCACGGCGAGGGAATCCACTCGCCGGCGCCTCGGGCTGGGATCAGCTTCCCCGCAAAACTCGACTTCGCGCCTCCGCCAGGAGGAACGGCCGCCTCCAACCCGATCGGCGTCGCTGGATCGGGATCAAGAAACGGCGCGAACAAACCCAATTGACGGCCTCGGCGACCACCAGGCCGGAACACCAGGAGACGGCGGCCCGAACCCCGGATTTCGCCGATCGAACCCATTCTCGACATCGAAGTCGGACGTGTCCTCCACACGATCGCGACGAACGAAGCCAATCGGCCCATGCAACGCAAACATGTTTAGCCATATCACTTTAAGCCAACTTCAACAGGGCGGGTCGCGGCCGCGAACGAACCCAAATCCAACGGTCGGTCTACAATGCGGGAGAGCGCCGGGCCGTCGTGTTCCACGCCCCCTCGCGGTCGCCGCGGCGCGGGTTTTTGGGACGAACAAACCCAATTCCCGGACCGTGAGGAGAGACGACCCGGCGTGAAGAGGGGCAAGGTTTTATCCATGGGCCGGTTAAGAACTTCCGGCGAGGAAACGGGGGGCGGGCGTCCCATTGAGGTTCGTGGGAGATGGCGACGGCCCGTCGAGCAGACCGCCGCGGCCCCGGTTGACGAAAACCGTGTGGGCGCTGTAAATATTCGTGTCTTAGCGACTTGCTGCAATCCGACCAGAAATCATCGCGCGGGGAATGAGCGGCAATGGAAGTGCTGATCGAGCTTTGGGATAAGACGACTGACGCCCTGTCCGCGTTCTCCGAGAACGTGTCGGAAGGGCTGGTGCGGCTGTTCGGCAGCTCCAACGAGCGCCGGATTCGGCAGATGCGGCCGGTGGTGGCCCGGATCAACGAGCTTGAGCCGTCGATGCAGGGGCTGTCGGACGAGCAGCTCAAGGCCAAGACCGAGGAGTTCCGCGGCCGCCGTCAGGCCGGAGAGTCGCTCGACGACTTGCTGCCCGAGGCGTTCGCGGCCTGCCGCGAGGCGGGGCGGCGGTTCCTCAGCATGCGCCACTTCGACGTCCAGCTCATGGGGGGGATGGTGCTGCACAGCGGCAACATCGCCGAGATGATCACCGGCGAGGGCAAGACGCTGGTCTCGACCCTGGCGTCGTACCTGAACGC
>CALCIC010000317.1 GCA_937907405.1 uncultured Isosphaeraceae bacterium
ACGGCTGACGCCCCCCCGCCAGGTCGACGATCGCCAGCCGCCGAAAGCCGAGCGCCGCGTGATCGTCGCGGTAAGCGCCCGAGTCGTCCGGCCCTCGGTGGACGATCCGATCCATCATGGCGGTCAGGCGGTCCTCGACGAGCGCCTCGCCCTGATCGTTCCAGACCGCCCCGCAGATGCCGCACATGGAGTCTCCTTCCGGTCAGCCGCAACCGGCTCGATTGTCGCTCGAAACCGGTCGCTCCGCCAGGCGGCTCGGACGAGGCGGCCGTCGGATTCATCCGCGCCGGAACAGCCGACGACCCGACGTCAACGGATTGAGCCGGCTTTCGGCCCGGGGCGGCTCCGCGTCCTGGACGTCCTTCCAGAACGCGGCTTCCATGGCGTCGAGTTCGACGTCGTAGATCTCGCGAAACGTATACTTGAAGCGGTCCTCGCCGGCCTCGTTGTAGAGGCGGAGGAACTTGTCGGCGCCCTGCTCGCGGATCAAGAACTCGACGAACGCGCCGCCGAGCGCGTAGGCGGGTCCGTCGAGCCGGTGGTACATCCCGGGCTCGATGAGCGACGCGACCCCGACCTCCGGCTCCTCGGCGTGCTGCGCGAGCGCCCGGGCGGCCAGCTCCTTGCGTCCGACGCCCCCCTGGGATTCGGCCCAACCTTCGTGGAGGAACGAGGGGGGGTCGGCGTCGACCGCGCGGACGGCGTCGAGCATGGCGTGCGCCAGCTCGTGACGGTCGATCCGGCCCTCGGTCTCCCAGTCTTTCGGGCTCTCGGAACTTCCCAGGGCGATCTCGTGAACGCTCAGCTCGCCGAGGTCCAGGAGGGGCAGCCGACCGCGGACCCAGATCACCTTCGCTCCCGGCGCCGTTCCCAAGAGATCCACCATCCCGGCCATGTGTCGGTCCATCGCCTGGCCGTCGCCGTGTGGGTCTTCAAGCGAGTCGTAGAGCATGACCATGTGGTCGGTTTCCAGCCGGTGGGGATACGCGAACGACGACTCCAGCCGCATCAGCGCCGAGCCCACCCCGACGCTGAGCTGCATCATCAGGTTGTGCGGAACCTTGTGCTGTCGCCATTGTCGCGCGCCGTAGGCGCCGACGAAGCCCCAGAAGATCAACGGCGCCAGGGCGATGAACACCCAGCCCGCGACCGGCCCTCGATTGGGACCGTGGGCGAGCTGCTGAAACCCCAGGAACAACGCCAGCGTCGCGGCCGCCAGCAGTGACAAGAGCGACCCGACGACGACCAGATGATAGGGATGAAGGATCGCCGACCGGCCGTAGAGCCAGACCGACGCGATGGACGCGAACCCCAGCAACGAGGCCGCCAGCGCGGCGCGGCGGGTCCGCTTCGTCGCGTTCCGACGGTCTCCCGGCGCTCCGACCTTGGGCGGGATCGCCGCGACCAGGCAGATCACGAAGATGATCCCGATCGCCGCCCGAAAGATCGTCGCGCCAAGGTCGCCGAACCGAACCTGAAGATACTCCCACCCCGACGTCTCGATCCCCCGATCGAGAAAGAGCTCTCGCAGGCCCATCGAGGCGACCGACTTCCCCTCTTCGTTCGCCTTGCCGGCCGCCGGGGAGTCGACCAGGACCCGCAACGAGGACGCCTTCGCCCCCCACCACGCGACCAGCAGAGTCGCCGACAGCGCGTACGCGACCAGCGCGCCGATCAAGAATCGTTTCATCGCCTTCTTACTCCTACCGGCATGAATCGCAGCGTGATCGAGATGATATGCGCCTCGCGATTCCGGAGAACCCGAGTCGCGTCGACCACGACGGATTTAGCACGCATGCGTGACCACGACGTCGCCGCTGGCGGAGGCTTCATCCAGAGCGTCGGGTCGTCAGCCCCCGGGAGAACGGCCGACGATCGCCGATTGCATGATGCGTCGCCCCCCCTCAGCCCACGAACCGCTCGAGGTCCTCGTCCTTGGAGACGACGGTGATCCCCTCGGGGGTGATGGTGAGCCCGCGGTCGAGGTCTTGCCGGCGGTCCCAGCCGATGTCGAAGCCGGGGGGGACGCGCACGCCCTTGTCGATGATGGCGCGTCGGATGCGGGCGTGGCGGCCGATGTCGACGTCGTCGAACAGAATCGCGTCCTCCACCAGCGAGTAGCTGTGGATGCGGACGCCCGGCGAGAGGATCGACCGGTAGACCTGGCCGCCGGAGACGATCACCCCCTGGCAGACGATCGAGTTGAACGCCGCGCCCCGGCGGTCCCCCTCGGTGTGGACGAACTTGGGGGGGGGCGACGCCGGCTGGTAGGTGTGGATCGGCCAGTCGCGGTCGTACAGGTTGAGGATCGGGTCGACGGCGATCAGGTCCATGCTCGTCTGGAAGTAGGCGTCGAGCGTCCCCACGTCGCGCCAGTAGGCGGCCGTCTTGCGGTTCTCGTCGCGGAACGGATATGCGAGCACCCGCATCCCGTCGGCGATCATGCCGGGGATCACGTCCTTGCCGAAGTCGTGGCGGCTGGCTTCCTTCCGCGCGGCGTCCTGGAACAACAGCTCGTACATCACGTCGGTGTTGAAGACGTAGATCCCCATCGACGCCAACGCCAGGCCGGGGCTTCCGGGCATCGACGGCGGATTGTCGGGCTTCTCCAGGAAGCTGGTCACGCGGCCGCGGGCGTCGATCCCCATCACGCCGAACTCACGCGCCTCGGCGAGCGTGGCGGGCTGGCAGGCGACGGTCAGGTCGGCCTTGTTGTCCCGGTGAAAATCGATCATCCGGGCGTAGTTCATCTTGTAGATGTGGTCCCCCCCCAGAATGATCGTGTCCCGGGGCGCGGCCTTCTCGATGGTGTAGACGTTCTGGTAGATCGCGTCGGCGGTCCCCTGATACCACATCTCGGCGATCCGCTGCTGAGGCGGGATCACCTCGATGTACTCGTTGAGCTCGCGACAGAGGAAGTTCCAGCCCTGGTCGATGTGCCGGTTCAGGCTCGTCGCCTTGTACTGGGTCAGGACGAGGATCTTCCGCAGCTCGGAGTTGATGCAGTTCGACAGGGTGAAGTCGATGATCCGATAGATCCCGCCGAAGGGGACCGCCGGCTTGGCCCGGTCGCGGGTCAACGGTTCGAGGCGCGTCCCCTTGCCCCCCGCCAGCACGATCGCCAGGACGTCTCGATACACCAGCCAGCCTCCACTCGTCGTCGAACCGCGCCGCGCACTCGTGCCATTGTGCACTGGCCGGCCCGCCATTCCAACCGCCGACCGACCGCCGGGGTTCAGGTGCTGCTTATCGATCGCGGGTTCGGTTAGACTGGAGGGAGCTTCGCGCCCCGCCGCTCGGCAAGCGGGGCCTTAACATCGCTCGATTTCGACGATCCGAAAGGTTTCGACCCCGATGTCTCCACTCCCCCTCCCACCCTTCCGAGCGCCCCGGGGCCTCCTGACGCTGGCCGCGACGATCCTCGGCGTGCCGGCGACCGCCTCAAGGAACTTCAGACCGAGTACGCCAACACCGCCGGTGAGAAGCAGACCCGCGTCTACCACTTCGGCTCGCAGGGGCCCGGCGACGTGTTCTCGAACCACGCCAGCCACTCCAACCGCCAGGTGCCCGTCTACGTGTTCGGCCGCAAGGCCGACCTCGGACGCTACACGGGGGCGAACAGCAGCTACCGAGACCCCGAGAAGCTCAAGAAGCTCTACGGCTTCCTGCCCGAGAACACCCTGAATCCGGACGCGGAGTACGGCGACCAGAGCGACCTCTACCGGGTGATGAAGGAAGCCGTCGGCAAGGGGGTCAAGCACGTCTTCATCGTCTGGTTCGACGGCCTCGACTGGCCGACGACCCAGGCGGCCACGATCGTCAAGACCAACAAGGTCTTCACCGAGGGCAAGGGCTCGGGGCTGATTTTCCAGGACTACCAGGCCGACGGCACGGCCCAGTACGGCTACGTCGTCACCAGCCCGACCCATGACAAGTCGACGCTGAACGTCGACGCCCAGACCGTGTCGATCCCCAAGAGCAGCCTCGCCGGCGGCTACGACGCCCAGATCGCCGGCCCCAACCCCTGGACCCCCGGCCCCCTGGGGGACAAGGCCCCGGGCTACTTCAAGGGCCAGGGAGGCCATGACGGCGATATCAAGGGAGTCGCCGACGTCGGCCGCAAGCGGCACGCCTACACCGACTCGTCGACCAGCGCAGCCGAGGTCGCCAGCGGGGTCAAGTCGTACAACGGCGGCGTCAACGTCGGCGACGACGGCCGCCTGATCCCGACCCTGTTCCACCAGCTTCAGGCCGAAGGCTGGAAGACCGGCACCGTCACCAGCGTGCCGTTCTGCCACGCCTCGCCCGCCGCCATGTACGGCCAGAACGTCCACCGCGACGACTACCAGGATCTCGCTCGCTCCATGCTCGGCCTGCCGGGGATTCTTCAGGAAGCGCGCAACGCCCCGCTCCCGCCCGGCCTCGACGTCGTCATCGGCACCGGCTACGGGATCAAGATGGAGCCCCAGCACGTCAAACGCCAGGGCAAGAACGCCGTCGCCGACCACCTGTTCCTCGCCGACGCCGACCGAAAGGCGATCGACGTCGAGAACGGCGGCAAATACCGGGTCGTCGAGACCAAGATCGGCGCCGACGGCGGCGAGGCCCTGCTCGCAGCGGCCAAGGAAGCCGCGGCCAGGAACCTTCGATTGTTCGGCTGGTACGGCACCGAGAAGCTCGACCATCTGCCGTTCCGCACCGCCGACGGCCGGTTCGACCCCTCGCCCAACCCCGGCCGGCTCGGCAAGCCCCCCGTGGCCGAATCGTACACCCCGGCCGAACTGAAATCGCAGCCGAGCGTGGCGCAGATGACCGACGCCGCACTCGCCGTCCTGGCCAAG
>CALCIC010000318.1 GCA_937907405.1 uncultured Isosphaeraceae bacterium
AGGACGGCGAGAACGTCGCCAAGATCACCCTGGACTCCGGCGCGCACAACACGGTGGTCGGGCTGAAGGGGGACGAGGCGTACCTCGCCGGCCTGAAGTCGCCGCTGCTGGCCGTGGTCGACACGACGACGCAACAGGTCGTCCGCAGCGTCGGGCCGTTCGCGGCGCCCGTCCGGCCGTTCACGGTCAACGGCCGCCAGACGCTCTGCTTCGTCAACGTCAACGATCTGCTCGGATTCGAGATCGGCGATCTGACGACCGGCCGCAAGCTGGCGCGCGTCGAGGTCCAAGGTTATGAGAAGGGGGCGATCAAGCGGCACGGCTGCCCCAGCCACGGCGTCGGCCTCACGCCGGACGAGAAGGAGATCTGGGTCTCCGACGCCCACAACACCCGGCTTCACGTCTTCGACGCCACGACCACGCCCCCCAAACAGACCGCCTCGATCCTGCTCAAGGACGAGCCCGGCTGGGTCACTTTCACCATCGACGGCCAGTACGCCTACCCCTCGACGGGCGACGTGATCGACGTCAAGTCGCGCGCGATCGTCGCCCAGTTGAAGGACGAGGAGGGCCGGTTCGTCCAGAGCGAGAAGGTGATGGAGATCGACTTCCAGGACGGCCGCCCGGTCAGGGCCGCCGATCAGTTCGGCCTGGGGCGGGTGGTCGAGCCGTGAGCGCGCCGCCCGCCGAGGAAAACCCAACCAGGCGTCGGAAGCGACGACCACCTTCACCCAGGACACAGGAAACCCATCCACAGATCGCGCAGATTTACACAGATTACAAAGAGAGTGCGAGTCCGTACGACTGATTTCTATGATCCGCGCTAATCTGCGTCAATCTGTGGATGAGTATCCTTCTTCGGCTTCCGCCTCGGGAGTCCTGACGACGTCGCTTCCCTCGGATGCTTTATGGAGCCTTCTTGATCAGCTTGGACAGAACGGAGTCGAGGGTCGAGCCCCGGAGGTCGAGGCGGACGACGGTCCCCTCGGGGTCGATCAGATAATTGGCCGGAATCGAGCTGACGCCGAAGGCTTCGACGAGGTCGGCCCCGGCCGTGCCGTTGTGGAACTGAATCCAGGGGAGCTTGCGAACCTTGACGAAATCGACGACCGCCGAGCGGGTCTCATCCAGGCTCACGCCGACGATTTCGAGGCCGGCGTCGTGGTATTTGCGATACGCTTCCTGCTGCCTCGGCAGTTCGGCGATACACGGAGCGCACCATGTGGCCCAGAAATCGACGAGGACGTACTTGCCCCGCAGCGATCCCAGCCGCATCGACTTTCCCGCGACATCGAGGACTTCCAGGCTGGGGGCTGGTTTGCCGACGCGGTCGAGTCGGGCGAGCTCGCGCGTCGCCTTGTCGCGAATCTCGGCGCTGTCGGTGAACCGCTCGCCGAGTGTCTCGTAGATGCGCCTGGCGACCTCGACCTCGCCGGCTGTCCCCGCCGATGCGGCGAAGGTCTCGGTGAAGCTGGCGGCGAACTCCTCCTGATCGCTGGAGCCGAGGCCGAGCATCAACTCCTTGTAGCGCGCCAGCGCCTCGTCGAACTGACCGGCCTGGGCGCGGGCCATCACCGAGATGATCTGGGCCAGGGCCTTGACGGGGCCGTCCGGCTCGTCCTTCAGGTAGCGTTTGGCTGCGTCCTCGGTCTCGGCGAACCAGTCGTGCTCGATCGCCTTGTTGAAGAGGGCGGCGTAGGCCTGGTCGCGGTCGTCGGCCTCGGGGTTGCGGATCAGGTATTCGCTCAACTCGCGAACCAGCGCGCGATCGTGGCGGCCCTGGATCTCGGCGACGCCCGCCGGCGCGGGCGCCGTCTGGCCGGCGGCCCCGACGGCCGCCCCGGCGATCATCCCCAACGTCAGAAGCGTTCTTCCAAGAGCCACGGCGCAATCCTCCCGGAAAGTCATAAACAAGTGCAACTACGAACGCGATTGAGTCCGCGGGAGGCCGACCGCCGGCGCGACCCTCGCCATGATCGGGGCGAGCGCCGGCCGAGGCGCGGGCTGGGGCGCGGCCGTCAACCCGCGGATCAACTCCAGCCACTGGAAGCAGCAGGGGCCCATCTCATGGATCGTCAAGAACGCCTGCCGGCCCTTTTCGCCCATCTGTCGCGCGAGATTGCGGTCGCCGCTGAGCTTCTCGAGAACGCGGACGACGCCGTCGGCGTCGCCGAACGGGACGGCGACGCCTCCGCCCGACCGTCTGATGAGATCGGCCGATTCGCAGTGCGGCGGACCGACGAAGAGTGCGGGGCGAGCCGCGGCCATGATCCCGTAAAGCTTGCCCGGGACCACGATCCCCGCCATCTCGGGCCGCATCGAGATCAGGTGGACGTCGGCCGTCGAGAGCGACAGGTGCAGCTCCTCGCGAGGCACGTAGTCGAGAATCCGGACGTTGTCGAGCGCCTCGTCCTCCTTCGCCGCGCGGACCTCGGCGATCCTGGGACCGCCGCCGACGTAGAGGAAGACGACGTCCGACCGATCGCGGAGGCGGCGCGCCGCCTCGATGAACTCGTCGAAGGTGTGGGCCAGCCCGAGGTTGCCCGAGTACATCACGACGAGCTCGTCTCGGAAGCCGAGCCGCTTGCGCAGCGCGTTGGTCGCGTGCGGCACCGGATAGACCTCGTCGCGACGGCTCCAGACCGGGATGGTCGTCACCCGGTCGGGACGCACCCGCTTCATCAGGACCCGGTCGGCCATGTACGGGCCCAGGACCACGACGCGGTCGGCCTGGCGAAGCACGAAGTCGCTCAGCCAGGCCAGCCCCTTGACGACCGGATTGCGGGGGGACATCCGCTTAAGGGCGAGGCTGGCGTCGGGGTGGAGGTCCATGCTCCAACAAACATGGGTCGATCCCTTGAACCGACGCAGCATCGTGCCGACCAGGCCGATGATCGGCGGGGTCGTCAGCGTCACGACGGCGTCGAACCGGGGCAGCCGAACCGCCTTGATCACGGCCCGCGCGTAGAAGCTCAGGTAGTCGGTCATCCGGCCGAGCGTGGTCCTTCGCCCCATCGAGGTGGCCGGGACGCGATGGATCTGGACGCCGTTGTGGATCTCGAACGCCGAGGGGGCGGGGTCGCCGGGCTTGTAGCGGCTCTGGGAGCAAAGCACGTGGCATTCGAACCCGCGCGCGGCCAGCGATTCGGCCAGGTCGGTCAAATGCTGCGCCGTCGATGCGTGGTCGGGCCAGTAGTACTGGTTGATGAACAGCAGGCGCTTGCCGGCGACGGCGGCCGTCGCCGGGTCCGGGCCTTCGGGCGCGACGGCCTCGTCCTGGGTCGCGTCGGGTGTCGTTCGTCCCGCCGGCCGGGCCTTGTCGGGGCCGCCGCGGAACCATAGCTTCCGGTCCATCATGCGTGTCGTCCCCTCGGATCGTCCTGATCCGCAAGAGAAGGTGGTGTCGTCGCCTGAGCGGGGATTGAATCTGCGATGGTTACAATGATCAAAACAGGCTATTGCGAGCATCCCTTCTCCCCTCGCGGGAGAAGGTGCCCCGAAGGGGCGGATGAGGGGGAGTCGAAGGCCGCCGCGCCCCCCTCATCCGGCCGTCCCGGCCACCTTCTCCCGCGAGGGGAGAAGGGAGGAGGGTTCGCCGTGACGATCGGCGCGGCGAACCATTGATGAAGGAAGCAGCCGTCCGAGCCTTGCTCAGACGTTCGTGAACGGGTTCTGGAACGAGATCAGCTTGGCGGCGCGGACCAGCTCGGAGATGCCGCGGTCGAGGTCGATGGTGGTCTCGAAGCCCTTCTTGCGGATCTTCTCGTAAGAGACCTCGTAGTTCCGCTGGTCGGCGTCGGTGCCGACCTCGGCGAAGTGGAGGTAGTAGTCGACGTGTTCCATGATCTTGCGGGCGACGTCTTCCTTGGTGAAGTTCATGGTCTCGTGGCCGACGTTGTAGACGTCGTCCTTGACGTCGTCCCAGCGCTCCAGGGCGAAGATGAAGGAGCGGGCCATGTCGCGGACGTGGACGAAGGTCCGCTTGAAGCCCCCTTCGTAGACGATGAGGTTGCGGTTCTTGACGGCCTGGTAGGTGAAGTCGTTGGGCATCAGGTCCAGGCGCATTCGGTTGCTGACGCCGAAGGCGGTGGCGAAGCGGTAGGCGACGCCGTTGCCGGCCTCCAGGGTCATCTGTTCGGCCTGGGCCTTGGTCTCGCCGTAGAGGGTGATCGGGGCGCGGGGGGTGTCCTCGTTGCAGACGTAATCGGGGACCGTGCCGTAGATCGAGCCGGTGGAGGCGTAGAGGAAGCGCGCGTCCTTCTTGCGGGCGGCCAGGAGGTTGCGGGTCCCCTCGACGTTGATCGCCTGGGCGAGCTGGGGCTCCTTCTTGCAGGCGGGGTAGCCGACGATGGCGGCCAGGTGGATGATCGCGTCGACGCCGTCGACGGCCTTCTTGACGTCGGCTTCGTTGCAGACGTCCCCCTGGGTCAGCTCGAAAAAGCGGTTCTGGCAGCAGGGGAGCAGCCCCTGTCCGCCGAACCGAAGGTTGTCGAGCACGCGGACCTTGTGTCCCTGATCGAGGAGCATCGGGACGAGCGTGGAGCCGACGTAGCCGGCGCCGCCGGTGACGAGGATTCGCATGGCAGGTGTTCCATCCTTGGTGGTGCGTGACGCTCCGGAGATGCCGCCGGTCGAGCAGGCGTCAAAGAAGTCAGCTCAAGCGGCTGACGAGAGAAGACGCGACGATCAAAAACCGCGCGTCAGGCCCCCGTCCATGTGGGCGCGTCAATGGGTGGCGAAACAGCGTCCGTTGCAGATCAAGGCGAGCTATACTTGAAGAACGTAGAGAACTCGTGGGTCGACTCCATGACCACCCCTCGGCCGTCAGATCTGGTGTCGGGGTCTCGATTGGAGCCGCGCCTCGATCCGTCGGGCGAGAGTATCGGCAAGATCGGCCGACGTGTCAACCGCATTTTTTCGTGATCCGCAACTTCGAAACGCCGAGTCGACCAGGGACGAGCCGAGGCGGTATTGCTTCTTTGAACGATGAGACGAGGCGGCCGACGGCGGTCGCGACACGGAGCCGAATGCATGTGCGGAATCGTCGGGTACACGGGGAATCAGGAAGCCAGCTCGATCCTCACCGCCGGCCTGCGGCGGCTGGAGTATCGGGGTTACGACAGCGCGGGGATCGCGACCGTCGAGGACGGCGCGATCGAGGTTCGCGAGCGGGCCGGCCGGGTCCGCGTGCTTGAGGAGCTGCTCCAGGTCCGTCCGCTCAGGGCCCGCGCGGGGATCAGCCATACGCGATGGGCCACGCACGGGGCCGCGACCGACCGCAACGCCCATCCCCACGTCGGCGGCCGCGAGGGGCGCGGGTCGGTCGCGGTCGTCCATAACGGCGTGATCGAAAACCATGCGGTCCTCCGCCGTGAGCTGGAGGCGGAGGGCTTCGAATTCCTCAGCCAGACCGACACCGAGGTCGTCGCCCACCTGCTGGCGCGCGAGCTGGAGCGCGTCGACGACCCCTACGAGGCGCTGCTGCGGATCTTGCCCCGACTCGAAGGGACGTACGGGCTGGCCGTGACGACGGCGAACCGACCGGGAGAGCTGCTGGGGGCCCGGCTGGGGAGCCCGCTGGTCGTCGGCGTCGGCGAGGGGGAGCACCTGCTCGCCAGCGACGCCATGGCGATCGCGCCGCACACCGCCAACGTGTCCTACCTTCAGGACGGCGAGGTCGTCCGGGTGACGCCTCGACAGTTCGAGGTCCGCCATCGCGACCGAGGGTCGATCACGCCTCGGATCGATCGGATCGACTGGAAGCCGGACGCGGTCGAGCTGGGGGGGCACGCCCACTACATGCTCAAGGAGATCCGCGAGCAGCCCGACACGCTCATCGACACATGCCGGGGCCGGCTCGTCCGCGCCGAGGGGACCACGCACTTCGGCGGCCTGAACCTGACGGTCAAGCAGCTTCGCCGCGCCCGGCGCGTGGTGCTGGCCGCCTGCGGCACGAGCTGGCACGCGGCGCAGGTCGGCGAGTACCTGATCGAGCGCCTGGCCCATCTGCCGGTCGAGGTCGAGTACGCCAGCGAGTTCCGCTACCGCAACGCGCCGCTCGACGATCGCACCCTCGTGTTCGTGCTCAGCCAGTCGGGCGAGACCGCCGACACGCTCGAAGCGGTGCGGTACGCGCGCA
>CALCIC010000319.1 GCA_937907405.1 uncultured Isosphaeraceae bacterium
CGGCGACAGCCCCTCCCGGCGCCCTGAGCCGATCGCCGGAAACTTTTCAGAAGAAGCCAATTTCCGTTCCCGATCCGGAGCGACGATTGGGCGCGAACGAACCCAACGCCCGGTCAGTCCAGACTTCGAGGTCCGAAGGAGAGCGGGACGAGTTGGTCGAGCGTTGCGGCGATCTCGTCAAGGCCGTCGCAGACGCAGAGCACGTCGACTCCGGATCGAGACCCGAATTCCAGGAGGACCTGGCGGCACGCGCCGCAGGGAGTGGTCGGGGTGAGGGTCGGGGTGTAAACGAGGAGCGCCCGGACGGCCAGCGGGCGGGGAGCGGAGGCGACCATCTGGAACAGGGCGTTGCGCTCGGCGCAGATGGTCAAACCGTAAGAAGCGTTTTCGACGTTGCAACCGGCGTGAACCGTCCCCTGCTCCGTGAGGACGGCCGCGCCGACGCGGAAGTGGCTGTAAGGCGCATAGGCCTGGGCCGCGGCGAGCGTCGCGGCCTCAAGCAATCGGGATCGATCGGCGTCGGGGAGCAAGCGCGCCCTCCCTTCCGAGAGCGGCTCAGACGGCCGCGACGGCGGCGGTCTCGGGAACGCCCGCCAGTTCGGCGACGCCGACGCGGTCGCAGAAGTCGCCGAAGCTCTCGCCGCCGATCCGCTCGGCGGCGAACCGGGCGAAGACCGGGCTCAACTCGTGGACGATCTGATCATGGGGGACGTAATCCTTGAACTCGGTGTTGAGCCGGTCGCCGATGGCGCGGCCTCCCAGCAGGATCGTGTAGGTGCCGGGGCCGGGGACGCCGTTTTCATCGAGCTTGGCCGATCGGCCGACCAGGCCGACGTCCGAGTTGTACGGCCGGGCGCAGCCGTTGGGGCAGCCGGTCATCCGGACCGTCAGCCGCTCCCCCTCAAGCCCATGGCGGGCGAGTTCGGCCTCAAGCTGGTCGACGACCGCGGGGAGCGCCCGCTCGGCGTCGGTCACGGCCAGCCCGCAGGTCGGCAAGGCCGGGCAGGCCATCGACCAGCGGCGGACGTTGGAGACCCGCTCGACCCGGGCGATCCCGTACTCTTCGAGCAGGGCGTTGATCTCGTCGCGCCAGGCGGGCTCGACGTCGGCCAGCATCAGCTTCTGCTGGCAGGTCAGCCGCACCGGCGTCCGGTACTTCTCGACCAGGGTCCGAAGCCCGGTCATCAGCCGCATGGCCCCCTCGTCCTTGATCCGGCCGTTCTCGATCGGGATGCCGAGGAACAGCTTGCCGTCCCCTTGCTCATGCCAGCCCATGTGGTCGTCGACCTCGGTCACGACCACCGGCAGCGGGTCGGCGAGCGGATGACCCAGGTACTCCTCGACCTTGGCCCGGAACGCCTCGATCCCCCAGTCGGAGATCACGTACTTGAGCCGGGCGCGCTTGCGGTCGGAACGGTTGCCGAAGTCGCGGAAGACCCGGATCACCGCCTCGCCGATCTGCCGGAACTGGTCGCGCGGCACGTAGCCGAGCGGGACCGCCAGGAACGGGAACGTCGCGGCGGCGCTCGGGGTCGTCCCCATGCCGCCGCCGACCAGGACGTTGTAGCCGACGATCCGGCCGTCCTCGACGATCGCCAGCAGGCCGAGGTCGTTGGAGTGGACGTCCACGCAGTTGTCGTCGGGGAACGCGAAGGCCGTCTTGAACTTACGAGGGAGATACCCCTTGCCGAGGATCGGTTCCACGGGGTCGTCGCCGGGCTGGGGCAGAAGCGGCGGCCCGGCCTCGGGCAGGCACGGGTACTTCTCGCCGTTGAGCCAGATGTCGCAGTAGCCGGTGCTTCGAGGAGCGGCGTGCGCGGCCCAGAGGCGGGCGTCCTCGTTCATCTCCTCGTGGACCCGGTCCTTGATCGGCGCGGAGCAGGCCAGGACGTTGCGCTCGACGTCGCCGCAGGCGGCCATGGTCGAGAGCAACTGCTCGTTGATGTGCTGGATCGTCACCGCCAGGTCGCGCTTGAGGACGCCGTGAAGCTGAAACTCCTGCCGCGTGGTGATCCGGAACGCCCCGTTGCCGACCTCTCGTGCAAGCTCGTCGACGGCGAGGTACTGGTCGGCGGTCACGCGACCGCCGACGACCCGCACGCGGACCATCAACTGGTAGTCCTTTTCCTTCTTCTCGCGCTTCCGCGTCATCCGGGTGTCGCGGTCGTCCTGTTGATACGTCCCACTGAACTTCAATACCGCCGCCGCCTCTTCGCCGAAATGCGTCAGGTCGTTGGCGAGCTCTTCCGGCACCCACTGGCTGAGATAGCCGCTGGCTTCCTTGATCGCCTCGGACTTGCTCGGCTTCGGACTGTGAGACACCCCGTTGGACTCTGTCATGGATCGTTCCTCGAGACGCTCGTTGGGCGAGTCGTCAATGATCGAATTCCGGCGCCCGACCCGGAAATCCCACCCGATGGCCTGTGGAATGTTTACTATCTTTGCGAACTTAGTCGGGTATCCGATTTTAGTGCAGGAGGGGGTCGAGATCAAGGGGGATTCGCGACGGCCGGGCGCATGGCGGCGCGGAACTCGGCTCGCAGACGGCGGGTCGGCGTCACTTGGGAGGTTGGGGCGCCGCCGTGGGGGCGGGGACTTCGAGCGGCTGTCCGAGCACCGAGCCCTCGTCCTTGGCGGCCGCCGCCCGCTTCTGCATGACTTGCGAATCGATGGCCTGCTGGAGCCCCTTGACGATCAGTTGGGTGTTGTCCTGGATGTTGGCGTTGGCCGGGGCCTGGAACGCGAATTCCTCGGGACGGATCGAGGCGCCGAATTGAACGTTGGAGTAGACCAGATGGATTTCGCTGGGCTCGGGGCGCTCGATGTCGCTCTTCTTGCCCTGGCGACGGCCGTCCGGGCCGATGGGTCGGGGGTCGTAGTCGAGGAGCACGCTGGGCGCCTTGCCGAGCAGGTCGAGTTTGTACGGCCAACCGTCCTCCTTGCCGAGGTACAGGTTGGCGTGGCTGGGCACGTAGGCCGGCAGCCAGCCGATCGGAGGCGCCGGCTGCTGGTCCGGGCCGATCAGCCCCTCGCGATTCCGCCAGCCCCCTCGGAGGATGTAGACGGGTTTCCCCTCCCACTCCCCTTCTTCCTTCTGATCGAACTTGATCGACTTGCGGACGCCGACGAGCAGCGCCTCCGGCCCCGCGAAGCCGAGTGCGTTGAACACCTGGTCCCGGATCGTGGAGTCGAGGTCGGGCGAGTTGAGAAGCTCGAAGACCGGCTTGACGCTCAACCTCTGGTATTGTTGGGTGTCGAGAATCTGCTGAAAATTCCAGAGCGTCTCCCCGTCGCAGACCTGAAGCATCGTGCCGGTCGACCCCGGCAGCCCGCTCATGGTCATCTTGAGGTAGACGCGAGACTCCGGCGCCTTGAGGTAGCGCCCCTTGATCGCGAAATTCTGGCCCAGCATCTTGACGCTTTGCTGGAGGTCGGCCGAAACGGACTTGACGGCGGCGAGTTTTTTGATCGCGTCGTCGATCAGCCTCTCGGCCTCGGTCGGCGGTTCGGCCGGGACCTCGGCCGCGGCCTTGGCGGCGGCCCCCGGCATTATCGCGGACGGTTGCGCCGTCGGGGGATGCGTCGCCGGCGCGGGCGTCTGGGCCAGGGTCTGCACAGGGCCGCCGACGATCATCCACGAGAGGACGAAGGCCGACGCCGACACCGAGAGAAGGGCGATCCGATTATTGCGCATGGTTGGGATGTAGGCAATTTCTCAAGGGTCTGGGAAACAATGCCCGATCATAAACGCTAGGCGTCAGGAGACGCAAGTCCGGCAGACGGTCCGGGAAGGGTTCGACCGCAAGATCGAGTCCTCGCCGGGGAGGGTTTCGGACGACCGGGAGGCTCGGTTCAACCGCCGCGCAAACCGCCGACGGATCATGACTTCGGGTCATGAGAGCAACGAATCTCGGGTCGACCGTGGCTGAGTCGGTCGCAGTGGATGTCAGGAAGACAAGCAATCTCCCCGATCGGTGGAACGGAAACGTTCGGCCCAGGACCATTCGGCCGACCTCGGTCGCGGGAGCTGGAGGATTTCCATGCATACGATCGGAATGCTGCTGCTGGCGGCGGCGACCGCCGGCGACGGGTTCGGTTACAATAAACCGGGCGTCGGCCTCAAGAAATGGATGCGGCCCCACGTCGTCGCCACGTCCCACGCCCCCGCGGGCCCCCCCCCGTACACCGCCGCCGGGATGGGCGGAGGGCCAGGGGCCCCCGGCGACCTCGGCGGAGGCCCCGGAGCGGGCCGCCGGTTCGTCAACACGAGGAGCCAGATCTACTTCCTCGACCCCGACAAGATGAACATCAGCTGGCAGACGGGCTCGGGATCCACCGGGGAACGGATCTACGGCAATCAACTCGTCGTGCCTTCTCGATACAACTTCAACCAGGGATACATCTACCGACTCAAACTGTCGGCCATCCCCGGTCGCCCGAACATCGCCTTGTATCCCACGATCGAGGTCGCACCGACCACCCCCGCCACCGACGCCTACCTGGCGCACAACGCGATCCCGGTCCAATTCACGGCCGAGGATTTCGATCAGGTCGTCGACGGCGGCAACTTCGTTACCAAGGTGATTTATCTGCCCGATCCCAAGTACCAGGAAGTCGCCGTCTCGGGCGTCGAAACCCTGGTCTCGACCCGGCTCGAACCCGGCGTCGACCCGATCCTCGAAGCCGACAAGCGCGGCACCATCCTCCTGATCGTCCGGCTCGGCGCCATCGATCTTGAGATGCCGTCGGGAGCCGTCGTGGGCAGCCCGATCAGCGGCCCCGTCGACGGCGCCGTGATCGGAACGCCCGTCGAAGGCTCGGTTTCGCCCCGCTCAACGGGTCCTGGTTCGGCCGTCGCGGCCCCGCCGGTGACCGAGCTTCCTCCGGGCGACCTGCCGGAAGGCGTGACCTCCCCGGCGCCCGCCGAGTCGGTCCCCGTCGACACCGCTCCGGCTCCGGCACCGGCACCCGCTCCGGCTCCTGGCTTGGTCCCTGAGTTGGACAACCCGGTGGCGCCGCAGCCCCCGGCGCCCGAGGCCCCGGCCCCCGCTCCCGCGCCGGACGCGCCGAAGTTCTGACGACCCGGCCGCTCGAAACGGCCATTTGGAAACCAAGGCGGCCCCGGCGAGAGCGTCCGACCGACGCCCCCCGCCGGGGTCGCCGACCATCCCTCCCCGCGAGTTCAACCGATCGTGCGTCCAGCAGCTCCGGGCGCCCATGACGCCGGCTCTGGACGTCGCACGCCTCCCATTCTCAAGCGAGCAAGGGTCTAGGTCGATGAGTCGACACGCAAAACCACGCGACCACTGGTGGATCCGAGGTGGGATCGCCGCGATCGTCCTGGGGCTGCCCCTGGCCGCCCTGCCGGGCGCGGCGGGCGCTCAGGGACCAGACCCTGCTCCGACCGGCGCTCGTCCAACAGCCCCCGAACCAACGCCCGGCCGGCCGA
Organism: uncultured Isosphaeraceae bacterium; assembly: GCA_937907405.1. GTDB lineage: Bacteria > Planctomycetota > Planctomycetia > Isosphaerales > Isosphaeraceae > Paludisphaera. Next base: position 5,450 of record CALCIC010000319.1, read on the forward strand.
TCGAGCCCGCCGTGCCCCCGGCGGCCGCCGCGACGGCTCCGGAATCCCTCGTCGTTCCCGAAGGCCACGGAACGCCCGTCGAACCAATTCTCGATCCGAGCACGCAGGTCGTCCGGTTCCAGGGGCCGACCGGCCTCTCGGTCGAGGTGCTGGCTCCCCAATCTCTGCCGGTCAGCGTCGGCGACGGCGGCGGAATCCTGACCGCCGGTCTTCAGCGCGGGATCGGTTATCGACTGCGGCTGACCAACATCACCGAACGGCCGGGCGCCGAGCTGTTTCCGGTGATCGAGGTCGTCGGCCACTTGCACCGCCCGGCCGAGATCGACCCCGGCAAATACCCGATCCGGGTCGTGTTCAGGGACGAGGACCTCTGGGACGTCGTCGACAACGGTCGGATGGTCACCAAGGTGGTTTACCTGGAAGACCCCGATCAGGCCCTCCCCCTGAAGCTGAACAAGGACGAGATCCCGATGGTCTCGATCAGCCCGACCGAAGATCCGGTCAAGGTGGCCGCGGCCCTGGGCCGGGTGGTCGCCATCGTCCGGATCGGCGGACGGCGTCCCACGCTCAATGAGATCGAGGCGGGCGCGACGGGCGATCTGGGGCTCGACATGCTGGCCTCGTCTCCGGCCGGTGGACGTTGCCCGTTCGCCGACGGCGGCGGCGCCCCTTGCCAGCTTCCCTGCGGACCGGCCTG
>CALCIC010000320.1 GCA_937907405.1 uncultured Isosphaeraceae bacterium
GCGACGTCCCCGGCTGCTATTTCACCGGCGACGGCGCCCGCCGCGACGAGCAGGGCAACTTCTGGATCATGGGCCGCGTCGACGACGTGCTCAACGTCGCCGGCCACCGACTGTCGACGATGGAGATCGAAAGCGCGTTGGTGAGCCATGCCCTGGTCGCCGAGGCCGCCGTGGTGGGCAAGCCCGACGACGTGAAAGGGCAGGCGATCGCCGCGTTCGTCACGCTCGACTCCGGCCAGGCGCCCAGCGAGGCGCTCCGCCAGCAACTCCGCGCCCACGTGACCAAGGAGATCGGCGCGCTGGCCCGGCCCGACGAGATCCACTTCACCGACGCGCTCCCCAAAACGCGCAGCGGCAAGATCATGCGGCGCCTGCTTCGCGACATCGCCGCGGGGGTCGAGAGCACCGGCGACACCTCGACGCTCGAAGACCAGGGCGTCCTCACCAACCTCCGCCTCAGGGGGCAAGGCGACGAGGAATAAGCCGCCGCGATTGCAACCCGATCGCGGCGGGCCGACCGTCGCCGTGATCGCGTTGCAATTTGCTCGAAATTACGGATAATAGTCGTTTCGTCAGTGACAGCGTACTCCGCATTGATGCCGGGAGATGAAGACGTGGCCGTACCGAAGAGACGTAAATCCGTGTCCGCCAAGGGGAAGCGCCGGAGTCACGACTCCCTGACCCCGATCAACCTGACCATCTGCCCGATGTGCAAGCAGTCGGTCCCGACCCACCGCGTCCACGCGGAATGCCTCGCCGAGCACATGAAGTCCGGCGCGCCCGGCCGCATGCCCTTCTGATTCTTCGGACTTGAGAGGGCTAAGGCTCGCGCGCCCGACGCTTGCTGAAGCTCCCGTGCCCCTGTCCGTATCGGCCGCACATCTGGAGTGCGGGAGCTTGCTCCCGCGCTTAACGGCCGCGCGGCGGCAAGCCGCCGCACTCCACATGACCGCGATCGCGACGAGCCTCGGGGCGACCGCCCTGGGGTGAGTCCGACTCTGCGCGCGTTGTACGACAGGCATTCTCACGGGCGATCAATCCGCGCGCAAACGAACGGAGCCGGTGCTTGAACATCGCACGGCTCCGTTTGGTGTTGGATCTGGATCGAATTGATCAGATCGGGTACAGGTGCTTGAGGTTCTTGCGAGCCTCAGCGCTTCCCTTGGACGCCTTGATCAGCGGGAAGGTCTGGACCTTGCCGTCGACTTCGAGGGTCAACTGGCCGCTGCGGATGACCGACGTCGCCACGCGGACGTAGCGGGCCGTGCCGTTGGGCATCCAGACGTGGATCCACTGCAAGTTCGGCTTGAACGTGCGGCGGCTGATGCCGGTCGTCTTCTTGCCGACGCCGCCGAGGTATTTCGCCTTGCCGCGCTCGGTCTTGTGATTGCCGAACGTGGTCTTCTTCCCACTGACTTCACACTGGCGGCCCATCGCACCTTCTCCCGCCGATCCGGCGTCCAGGAATTCTCTGATCGAGAACCCGTCGTCTCGCCGTCTCGGTCTTGCTCGCGTAGAGTATTCGGTTTCCCTCGGGCGAACCGGCTGAACGGTCCCGCCCGTAGCGCAACGTCTAATGGATTGGGATCTGGCAGCGCCCCCGGCGGGCCGGCGTGGCTGAGTTCCCTCAACGGTTGGATTCGGGGGCTCCAGAAGACGTAAAGCCGCAAGTCGCTTGCGGGGAAAATCTGATTATCCCTGTTTCGCGTCGAGTTTCAAGGTCGACCTGCGGCGATCGTCCTCGAATCTCCCCGCTTCGGCCTACGATCGCTTCGGCTTGCCGGTCATGACGAGATGGCCGTATGCTGCCAGCTCGGCGAGCCGCGATCGTGACGCGGCGTTACTGCTCAGGACGAGGAGCCAGCATATCATGCAACGACGAACCGAGACGATCGGCTTCGGCGTCGTTCTGGCCGCCTGCGTCACCCTGTTCTTCCACGAGGCTCTCCTGAACGATCGGGTGCTCAGCCCCGCCGACGTCCTGCTCGTCGAGGCCAGCTTCCGCGAGCCGGGCGACGAGGATTACGAGCCGTTCAACCGGCTGTTGATGGACCCGGTCCTCCAGTTCCAGCCCTGGCTGGCGTTCAACCGGGCCGAGATCCGCCAGGGCCGGCTGCCGCTCTGGAACCCCTACGCCGGCTGCGGCGCGCCGCATCTGGCCAACGGCCAGAGCGCGGTGTTCGACCCGTTTCAGGTCCTGATTTATCTTGGCCCCTGGCCGGCCGCCCTGGCCTGGGTCGCCGCCGCGCGGCTTTGGTTCGCGGGGCTCGGCGCGTTCCTCCTGGCCCGATCGTGGGGGATGGCCGTCGGCGGACGGTGGTTCGCCGGGCTGGTCTATCCGTTTTGCGGGTTTCTGGTCGTCTGGCTGCTCTATCCGGTCACCCCCGCCGCGATCTGGCTCCCCTGGATCTTGCTGGCGACCGACCGGGCGATCCGGCGGCCGAGCGTCTCGGCCGCGTCGCTGCTCTCCCTTTGCGTCGGAGGGGTCGTGCTGGCGGGGCACATCCAGACGAGCGCCCATGTGCTGCTGGCGGCCGGTTGTCTGGCAGTCTGGCGGCTGCTCGAAGGCGAGGGACGCTGGCGAGGGGGGCTGGCGTGGTCGGCGGGGATCGTGCTTGGGTTGGGGATCGCGGCCGTTCAGATCCTGCCGCTGGCGGTCTACCTGTCGAAGAGTCCGGTCTGGAGCGAGCGGCGGCGCGAGCATCCCCCCTGGTGGGTCTTGACGAAGCCGAGGCTGCTGGAATCGGCCTGCACGGGTTTGCCCTACCTGTACGGAAGCCAGCGGCGTGGACATCCCAACCTGGCGCGCGGGCTGGGGCTGAACAACCTCAACGAGTCCGCCGGGGGTTACGCGGGGCTGGCGACGTTGGCCTGGCTCGCTCCGCTGGGCCTTCGGGGTCGGCGGGGATCGGCCGAGACGAGGTTTCTGGCGGTGATGTTGGCGATCGGCGCGTTGGGGGCGTTTCGGATTCCGCCGGTCGACAACATGCTCCGCGCGCTGCCGGTGTTGAACGTCACGGACAACCGGCGGCTCACGCTCTGGGTCGCGTTCGCGTTGACGATGCTGGGGGGATTCGGAGTCGATCGGCTCGCCCGGGGGGACTTCGCGCCGCGAGGTTGGTTGTGCGCGTGGTTGACGGCCGCGGGGCTGCTGGGGATCGGCGCGGCGGTGGCCCCGATTGCTGAACCGATGCTCCGCGCCCGGGCGGAGCGGCATTATCAGAACGCACCGGCGGGCGCGCTCGACGCCGGGCAGGCCGCGCGTCGGGCCGATCGCCAGGTCCGCGCGGCCCTCGATTTCGTCCCGCGTCGTCTGGGGCTTGGAGCGGTCGAGTTCCTGGCCTTCGTCGGCCTGAGCGTCGGGGCTCGGCGTTCGGTCCGGCTCGGCCGCGCGGCGCCCGCGATTGTGATCGTCCTGACCGTCGTCGAGCTGTTCGAATTCGGCATGGGTTTGAACCCCTCGATCGACCGGGCGACGCAGGATCGGATTCCGCCGGTGATCGCGCGGCTCCGCGAAAGTCTGCGTCCCGGCGACCGCGCTCTGGGGATCGGCGAGGAATTGCCCCCCAACGTGCTGATGCGGTACGGACTGGCCGATCCGAGGAACTACGACTCGGTCGAACTGGCCCGAAACCTCGACTGGCTCGACCCGCTTTACGAGTCGACCGACGAGGCGCGGAGCAGCCGGCGGGCCGTGACCTGGCGGACGGTGGAGCGGGCCGCGTCTCGACTCAGGGAGAGCGCGGTCGCCGCCGTGGTCGCGGCCTCGCCCCCCCCCGACCCCTCGCTTTTCGAGCGCGTCGAGCGCGTCGGCCCGGCCTGGATCTGCCGGCTCGCCCCCTGCGATTGGGTCGATTCCGGCCCCGGCGGGCCGCCGGTCGCGACGACCCGCCCCGCCCCAGGGACGATCCGGGTGGAGGTCCCGAAAGGGGCCGTCGGGCCCGTCGTCGTCCGCGAGACCTGGGACCCCGGATGGACGGCGCTCGAGGACGGAAAGTCGGTCGAAATTAAGAAATATCATGATGTTTTTATGCAGATTTCGATTCAATCGAATTCTCACATGATCGAGTTTACGTATGATCCCATGGAAGTGCGATTGGGGCTCGCGGCGTCGGCCTGGGGGGTCGCCGCGGCGATACTCGGCTTGACAGGATCGGCCTGGTCGCGGATTTGTGGAATAGCTGGAAGGGGGCTTGGACGGACCCGAGCCCGCCGGTTAGAATCGGGCTAAGCGATTCAAAGCCGGAACGGTGACCGGCGCGTCATATTGAGGATGAAACGCTGATGGTCCACTTCACGTGCGATCTCTGCGGCAAGGACATGACCACGGAAGGCGACGGCCGATACGTCGTCAGGATGGAAGCCTACCCCGGCTTCGATCCCAACGAGATCAAGGAAGACGACCTCGACGACGATCCGATGGAGGCGGTCTCCGAGCTGCTCCAGCGCGACGAAGACCTTTCGACGGCGGACCTCGCGAAGACCCAGACCAAGGGCTTCCGCTTCGACCTTTGCTCGTCGTGCCACCACAAGTTCGTGCGCGACCCGCTCGGCAAGGAGACGCTGCACCAGTTCGACTTCAGCAAGAACTGAGCGGCGGCCCCGCGCGCCTGGAACCGGACTCTGAAAAGGCGATCCGCTCGCCGAGCCGCCCCGCGGCGCTCGGCTCGGCGGGAGCGTCGTCCTCGCGGCTCGATCTTCGACGAACCGAACCGCGCTACCGTCCGACGAACATGAGGACGTTGGTGACGATCGAGAGGGCCAGGAGCGCGGCGATGGCGGCGATGATCTGGTTGCGGCTGTTGACGTAGCCGGCGACCTCGATCATCTGGTCCTCGGTGGCCGCGGCGGGGACGAACTCGCCGATCTCCCCCTGGGCGAGCGCTTCGAGGCTGTTGAGGTTCTGGCCGGCGATCATGGGGCTGTCCCCCTGAAGCAGGCACTTGAAGTCGAGGATCAGGTCGTCGGGGTTCTGGTAGCGGTTCTCGCGGTTCTTGGAGAGCATGGTTTCGATCACCATGCCCATGCCGCTGGAGATGCCGGTGTTGACGTGGTCCGGCGGCACCAGCTCGACGCGGGGGTCGACGTGCTTGCGCATCACCTCCGACGGCGTGTCGCCGCCGTAGGGGACCTTGCCGGTCATCATGTGGTAGAGCGTGGCGCCCAGGCTGTAGACGTCGGCGCGGATGTCGACGTCGGTCTGGCCGCGGACCTGCTCGGGGCTGATGTAATAGGGGGTGCCGATGGCCATGCCGGCCTCGGCCAGCCCCCACTTCTCGTCGCCGGTGAGGCGGGCCAGGCCGAGGTCGGCGAGCTTGACGCCGCCGTCCTTGGTGAGGATCACGTTCTCGGGCTTGATGTCGCGGTGGATCAGCCCGCGCTGGTTGGCGTGCTTGAGCGCCTCGGCGACCGCCATGGCGATCCGCACGGCCTCCTTCTCCTCGAACAGCTTGTTCTTGTCGATGTAGTCCTTGATCGTCGGCCCCTCGACGTACTCCATGACGAAGAAGAACCGGCCGCCGGCCTCCCCCGCGTCGATCGCGTTGACGATGTTGTTGTGCGACAGCTTGGCGGCGATCTGGGCCTCGCGCTCGAACCGGCGGATGAACTCCTTGTTCTGCGCCAGCGAATCGAGCAGGATCTTGATGGCCACGATCCGATTGACGCTGATCTGCTTGGCCTTGAACACCACCCCCATCGACCCCTTGCCGAGTTTGTCGATGATCGTGTAGCCGGGGACCTCCAGCTTGCGCGCCCCCTCCCCCCGCTCCTGGAGCAGCCGGACGACCTGGCTGCGAGTCAAGACCTTGGCGTTGACCATGATCTCAAGCAGGCTCTGGCCGGGCGCATTCCCCTTGTCCTGGCTTGCAAGCTTGGCGCGATGCGCCTTGCAGGCTTCGACCTCGCCGGGCGTGGCCAGGCCGCGCCTCACGATCGACTTTTCGAGGTTGGATTCGTCAAGGGCAGAGAGCCCTCGGGTGTCTTTCGGCGTTTCGCCGGTTTCAGCCGGGGTGGCCATGCCGCCGTCTCCGCGCCCCCGCCTCCCCGCTGCAAAACGAGTGGACGGCGGCCCTGTATCTGAAGAATACCCAAGAACTGGAATCGTATCGCTTGAGCGAGGCGGAAGAGATGAAGGAATTC
>CALCIC010000321.1 GCA_937907405.1 uncultured Isosphaeraceae bacterium
GACGGCGTGGAACGCCGCCCGCCGGCCGTCGGGCGGGACCGTCGCGGGCCCCGACGCGCCCAACGTCGTTCTGATGGTGCTCGACACGGTTCGGGCCGACTCGCTGACTCCTTATGGATCGGACCGCGACACGACCCCCAACCTGGCTCGGCTCGCCGCCCGGGGCGTCCTGTTCAAGCAGGCGCGGTCGACCGCCCCCTGGACGTTGCCCTCGCATGCGTCGTTGTTCACGGGTCGATGGCCGTTCGAGCTGTCCGCGGACGTCGGGCGTCCGCTTGACGCGACGTACCCGACCCTCGCCGAGACGCTCGCGAGCCGGGGCTATGCGACCGGGGCCTTCATCGCCAACACCCAGAACTGCAACGCCTGGTACGGCCTGGACCGCGGCTTCGCGCATTTTGAAGACTTCTACGAGAACGCGTCCGTCACCCCGATCGAGACCCTCCGGAGCGCCCGGTTGGGTCGGTACGTCGCGACCACCCGACTGGGACGGGCGGTCGTCGACCGGGTTTCGCCGGTCGACTTCCAGTACCGAAAGACGGCGGCCATGATCAATCGCGACGCCCTGGCCTGGCTGTCGAAAAACGGCGATCAACCCTTCTTCATGTTCTTGAACTACTTCGACGTGCACGACCCTTACATTCCTCCTCCGGGGGCCGAGCGTCGCTTCACCAGGCCGAGCGGCGAGGCCGAATCGGCCACGAACCTGGCGCGCGACGCCTACGACGACTGCCTGGTCTACCTCGACGACCAGATCGGCCGGCTGATGTCGGAGCTCGAACGCCGAGGCAAGCTTCGGAACACCCTGGTGATCGTGACGGCCGACCATGGCGAGGCCTTCGGCGAGCATGGGTTGTCGGGGCACGGCGTCAGCTTGTACCGCTCGGAGCTGCACATCCCGCTGATCCTCGTTGATCCGTCCAGGGCGCCCGCCGGCGCGGTCGTGGCCGAGCCCGTCAGCCTTCGCGACGTCGCTCCGACCATCCTCGATCTGCTCGATCAGGGCGCGGCCCCGACGTTCGCCGGAAGATCGCTGGCCGGCGCCTGGGGCGACTCGGCCGCCGACCGCGATCCAGGCGCCCCCGTGCTCTCGGAGGTCGATCGGGCGCACTTCGTCCCCGACGAGGTCGAGGACGCCCCGGCGCGGTTGGGCCGGATGCGGTCGCTCGTCGCCAACGGCCGGAAGTACATCCTCAACGGCGACGGCCGCGAGGAACTCTACGACGTCTTCGACGACCCCGAGGAGGACAACGACCTGGCCGGCCTGGTCGACGTCCAGGACGACCTCCAACAGCTTCGCGAACTGATGGAGGAGGTTACGACCAGCACGAGACGCGGCGAGTAACGCGACCGTCTCGGATTCGCTCGAACCACGAATCGTCGTCGCTGGGCCGGGTCCGCTCGGTCAGCTCGAATCGAGCGCGCGGCCCTCCAGGGTCTCGATCGCCCGCTTGACCGCGTCGGGGACCGGGTGGGGTTTGTTGGCCTTGTAGTCGAAGACGACCAGCGTCGAGGTCCCCTCGGCGGCCAGGGCGAGCTGGCTCCGGCTGACGATTCTGTGCTCCATGGCGATGCTCGCTCGACCGATCCGGCTCACCCGGACGCCGACGTGGACGGCGTCCGGGAAGGTGAGCTGCCGCCGGTAGTCGTTCGAGACCGAGGCGAGGATCGGGCCGATCCGTTGGGCCCTGTGCAGATCCATCAGGCCCACCCTCTGGGCGTAGGCGATCCGCGCCGATTCGTACCATCGGAAGTAGACCACGTGGTTAACGTGCCCGAACGAGTCCTGCTCGCCCCATTGGACCGGGAACGCCACGACGACCGGAAAGCCTTTGAGTAAGGCGTCGAGTTCCGCTGTTTCATTCATCAGGTCGTTGAACCCCGAGGTCGTCAGGCGTTGCGGTTCCAGATCAAGGTCCAGTGACGGTCGGACGTCTTGTCGACGCACGCGGCCGGCAGCCCGACTTCGGCGGCGTACATCTGGATTTCGTCGAGGCTCAACGCGGCGCGCAGCGACGCATGGAACAGGGCGCGCGCCCCGGGGGATTCCCCCGCGGCGTAGCGCTCGACCAGCGCGTCGACCTCGGCATCGGAGTCGGGACGGATCAGGTCCCTGATCATCAGCGTGCCCCCGGGCGACACCCGCTCAACCATCATGGCGAGTGCGTGCCGAGGGTCGGCGAGGTGGTGGATGATCGAATTCGAGATGACGGCCTCGAACGCCGAGCCGCCGAGCGACTCCCCCACCGACTTGGCGTCGGCCTGGATGCAACGGATGCGGTCGGACAGCTCCGCCGCGGCGACGTTCCGCTCGGCCCGCTCGATCATGGCGGGAGCGAGGTCGAGACCGACGACCCGAGCATACGTATCGGCGCGGGCCAGGGCGATCGGGATCAACGCCGTCCCGGTGCCGACGTCGAGGACTTCCCCCCCCCGGCAGGGGCCGTGGGCGTTGAGGAAGTCGGCGACGAACCGGTTGTTGACTTCGGAATGATCCATGGCGTCGTATTCTTCGACGTCTTCCGCGGACTCCATGGATTCGGGTTCAAGCACGCGAGGAATCATCGGACGCGCCTTCAGAGAGTATGAGAGGGAGCGAGAATCCGAGCCGTCCCGTC
>CALCIC010000322.1 GCA_937907405.1 uncultured Isosphaeraceae bacterium
TCGTCCCGTTCGACGACTTCGCCGTCGCCCGCGAATGGCTCTCCACCCGTCGAGGCCGCCCCTCGGCCTGGTCGCAACGGTCCGCCTGACCGCTTTCCCTACTTCGACCAACGGCGGGCGGGAGCCTCAAGCGCTTCCGCTCGCCGGTCGACTCACTTGCCACCGGCCCGGGTGTACAACTCGCGGAGCGCCGCGCGCAGTTCGACGATCGTTTGGTAGCGCCTGTGGGGGTCTTTCATCAGGCAACGCTGCACCACCTTGTCGACGTCGACGGCCAACCGCCTGTACGCCCGGGGGATCACCGGAATCGCCGACGGCGGGGGAGTCGTCGAATGCTGGCCGTCCAGGACCGCCAGCGACTTCCCCTTGAACGGCAGCACGCCGGAGAGCATCTCGTACAGCACCACGCCGAACGCGTAGACGTCGGCCCGGACGTCGACCGACGACGGGTCGCGGAACTGCTCGGGGGCCATGTAGGCGCCCGTGCCCAGCCTCGCGCCGGAGTGGGTCAGGCGCGCGGCCTTGACGCCGACGCCGTTCGACGAGGACGACGACCGCTCATCCAGCGATTCCTGATCGACGGTCGAGGGCGTGGTCGACGTCAGACCCATCGGCCGCGGCGAATCGGCCGAGCCGCTCCAGACGATCCGCTGCGGCGGCCGCGCGCGGTCGTCAAGCGGAATCGAGCCGTCGGGCAGCTCGGATCGAACGGCGATCATCTCCTCGCACACCCGCGCCAGGCCGAAATCGGTGATCTTGAGCACGCCCGACTGCGTGACCAGCAGATTGCCCGGCTTGATGTCGCGATGGCAGTTCAAGCCCTGCCGCAGCGCGTGCTCCATGCCGTTGCAAAACTGGATCCCGAACCGCAGCGCGTGCGGAAGATCAAGCCTCGGCGTGCCGATCCACGAAGAGAGGTCGCCGCCTCGAACCAACTCGAGCATCACATAGGGCCGAAAGCCGAAAATCTCCACCGAATGCGCCTGGACGATGTTCTTGTGCCGACCCAGTTGCACCCAGAGACGACACTCGGTGGCGAACCGCGACCGTCGCACCCGATTCCCCAACAACTCGTCCTTGAGCGTCTTCAGCGCGACGACCGATCGATCGCCTTGGCCGAGATGGTCGTTGACCACGTAGACGAGGCTCATCCCCCCCTCGTGGACCGCAAAAATCTCAAATCGGTCGCCAATCCAATCGCCCACGCCTCGAACGACGTTCATGAAACCGCCCTTCTCGGTAGTTCGACTCCACGAGCACGATCGCGCCCACCTATTTCATGAATCGTTTTTCATTATACGCTCCGTCCAAGAGGGAAGGGCGCTGTTCGATCGATTATTCGGTGGTTTGTTTAAGTAGTCGCGAAATTCGGGCGGCCGCCGACGTTCACCGGAACACACGTTTAAGGTACTCGCGGAAGGCGAACGAATCGAGCGGTTGGCAACGATAGCCGATGTACGCGTCGGGACGGATCAGATAAAGGCAGGCCCCGACCGCTCCGAACCGGCGATGCAGCGCATTGGTGGGATCGGCCAGCCGCTCCGCCTTCCAGGCGGGGGAAGGCTCGATGGGGACGCGCGGCTCAACCAGGATCGGCCGGATTCGGTTCGCTAGTCGAGGCGAGACAAACTCCTCGGGCCGGAATTCAACCTCCAGGGCGCCCGATTCGGCCTCCGTCCCCTGGAAGATGAGCAACACGTGGCCGTCTCGTCCCTTTCCATGGTCGAAGACGACGTCCGACAGCCGGCGCTCCCTCCCCGTGGAAGGGTCCGACATGCTGATCGGGGGGTCGGGCATGCGGTCGCCGGCTCGGGGGCCGCGGCGAAACGCCCGCTCCGCCTTGAACGCCGTTCCCCCTCCTTGCCGCATCGCCCCGTACCAGCCCGGTCCATCCTTGGCGACGATCGGACTCTCGGGATAACCAACGGCCAACTCCGAAAGCTCCAGCGACGCTTTCCGGCGCACCAGGCCCAGGCCCAAGAGCAATCGGAAAACACCGTTTCGAACACTCCGGGCGAGCGGATTGTGGAGAGTCACGACCCGGGTCAGGAGATCCGTGCCCCGGAGCACCGCCAGGGCCACCGGCCGGCGCTCGGCGTCGTACGAGTCGAGCAACCCGGCGCTCGCCTCGCCGCGGACCGCCAGCGCGAGCTTCCAGGCCAGGTTGCATGCGTCCTGAACGCCCGTGTTCATCCCCTGCCCCCCCGCCGGACTATGCACATGGGCCGCGTCGCCCGCGAGAAAGCATCGTCCTTGCCGGAACCGGTCGACGACCCGCCGGTGGACGCCGAACGACGACGTCCACGACACTTGATCCACGGTCGCCCCGGGTTCCGCGAGCTGATTCACCAGCTCTCGAAACCGGGCCGTGATCGCGTCGGGGTCGAACGCGTCGACCGTCCCGGTCGCGTCCACCAGCCGCCAGCGGCCGGACTCGGGCAGCGGAAAGCCCGCGAACGGCCCGTCGGGGGTCAGCATCACGCTGATCTCGTCGTCGGGCTTCGACCAATCAAGACGAACATCGGCGAGCAAAAACCGCTGCTCGTAGGCGATCCCCTCGAAGGCGAGCCCCAACCCATGCCGAACCACGCTGTGGGAGCCGTCGCAGCCGACCAACCAGCGGGAGCGGACCTGACTCGTCCGACCCGACGCGTCTCTCCATTCGGCCGTCGCCCCGTCGGCGTCGGCCGTGAACGACGTCAACCGGGTTTCCCAGGTCACGCCCCCCCCCAGAGCGGCAAGCCGATCGATCAGGATTTGCTCGGTTCGCGATTGCGGCAGGCAGAGCACGAACGGATACCGCGTGTCGTCGGGGTCGATCGCCAGCCTCAGTCCGGACATTCGCGCCTGGTTGCGATAAACGCTGATCCCGTTCAGCCGACGTCCCCCGGCGATCATCGCGGCGGCCGCGCCGAGCCGCCGAAACGCCTCCAGCGTGCCAGGGTGAACCCCCAGCGCCCGCGACTCGCGGATCGGCGTCGGCCCGGCGTCGTCGTCCACGAGGAGGCAGTCGACGCCCTCAAGCCGCAGCGCGCACGCCAAGCTCAGCCCCACGGGTCCCGCGCCGACGACCAGCACGTCGACTTCTCGATCAACCAACTCCGACATGTCCGTCCCCCCGCCGTCCGCCGATCATCCAGGCCGATCCCACCTCGTTACCATGATGGATCGGTCGATCCGCCGAGTAAATAAGGCTGTATTCGGCTCGGAATCAAGAATCGCGCGGGAACGGAGCGGACGGCGAGTGTGGACGGTCGCCGGATCAAGTCGGACTCAGATCAGGCGTCCAGGTCGTAGGCCCATCGCAGCCAGCGCTTGACCTCCGCGTTCACGTCCGAGAGGGTTCGTATCGGGACGACGTGGGAGATGCGATCCTGCTTGGCGAAGCCGCCGGTTTCGACGAGTCTGCCGGTCGGCTCCAGATCCCGCAAGGCGAACCCGAAGTCGATCCGGTCGCCGCCGACCGGCTTGATCTCGGCGATCACGTGCCGGCGGTAGATCGGGACGACCGTCTTGCACGGACAGACCCGGACGTCGTCGCCGAGGGCGCGGCCCAGATCGAGCAGCTTGTCGCAGATCGGCCGCAGGGCCGACGTCTTGCCGCTGAACATCGAGGCGACGTAGCCGTCGGCCGCCTTCAGGTAAGCCGTGGGATCACCGTCCACGCCGGCTCGCCCCTCGGCAAGCTCCGCGATCCACCAGGCGCCGTTGGTCCCCATGCCGTGCTCGGACTTCAACCAGGCGCGACGTTCGCCCTCGGACTCGGGGCCGTCCTCCTGAACCAACTCGATCCACTCCTCAAGATCCCGCCCCGTCTTGCTCTGCAGGCCCGCGATCCAGGCCTGCTTCATCGCGACGCTTGGGTGCACGCTGTAGGATGCGGTCGCCCGCTTGAGTCTCGTCACCGAATACCTCCCACTTCTGGTGGATTTCCCCAAATCGCATTCTCCGTTGATTTTACGAAATCCCGAAAGATCCGTCAATCAATCAGAAAGGCCGGGGCTCGACGAGGGTGAGCGTCTCGAAAGTGGGTGGGAAATCTCGTCCAACAGAGGCGGTTGATGGGTAGCCTCGGATTACCGTTTTTCCCGC
>CALCIC010000323.1 GCA_937907405.1 uncultured Isosphaeraceae bacterium
GGGGTATCTCCGCGACCGGGGGCTGATCGACCCGACGATCCGGGCCGCCCGGCTGCGCTCCACATGGCCACGCACCCAAGGCAGGCAAAATAGGTCGAATAGGTCAGCCTAGGCCTTCTCTAAACATCCGGTCTTGTCCATCTGAAGTGCGTGGCCAATGCAACAATGCAACCTCGTCCTGGTCGCCGCCGTCGCTGGCCTAACGTTCAGTTTCACCAAACAACGGTTCCTGACCCCTTTCCTGATTCTTGCGGTATTTGGTTTTCCACCGATCCCTTTGATTGTCCACTCGACCTAAGGACCGAATCTGAGTTTTCTAAGAGAAGACGCTTTAGGGCCGTTGACTCATCTATGATGTCGTCGTCAACTCCATATATCTCCCTGTGCTCCTGTCTTATGTTTGGGTTCACAATCGGCCCTCTTCTGTAATACACATTGTTTAACTTAAACAACAATCTAGTCATTCCGGTTAAATACAACACAATATGGTCCCTGCTTCCATCGTTATATATTAAATCGATTGAGCCGTTTATTTCCTCGAATTTAGGCGGAACGCCTTCAAACACCACCGGGGGAACCAGCGCTCGGGTGATAGTAGGTATGATCTCTGGTCTGACGCGGAATCTTTCTAATCCAGGGATTTCGACTAATATGCTTTCGACCTTGTGTAAAGGCCAATTGCGTAGAATCTCTCCTGGCTGCGGTTTGCGCTTGACATTCCCACCATTCGAATCCTGGGTTCGGATCGGATTCCGTGAGCGATTTGCCGAGATTGCAAGCCATGATAATACGGCAATAAACAGAGCGCATGCACAGGCTAGCGTTGTTTTGGACTTCATGGCGACTCGGGTCCTCAATCCTCAGAAAACCCATGAGACACGCGGTAGTTACTGCCGTCCATCCGATTCGTTTCTGCGGCCAATGGCCACGCACTCAAGCGGGGCAAGATAGACCGAATAGATCGACTAACCTCTTCGCTAAATCACCTATCCTATGCATCTGAGGTGCATGGCCTTGTGGCCCCTGAAGTGCGTGGCCAATGCAACCTGTCTGAAGTGCGTGGCCAATGCACAACGTGGCCAATGCACAATGTGATGACGGCCTCGGGGATCTGGTACTCGACGAACGGATTGCCGCCGCGATCCCTCGAGTCCGCGCGACGTCCCTGTCTTCCTCTTCACTCATCGATCCGCCTTACCAGAGTCGGGTAATCCCATACGCGTCGACGGCCGCATCAGAACTCACGAGCGGCACTCCCTCGACCTGAGCTTGGGCCACGAGGAGACGGTCGAATGGGTCTCGGTGGTGCCAGGGCAGGCTCGACTGCCGCTCGGCGTGATCCAGGGTGATCGGTAGGACGGTCAATACGAGGTCGGCCATCGCCCTCTCCATCCATTGACGGTAGGGCAACGAAAGCGGGAGCTTCCCCAGGCCGACCTTGATTGCAATCTCCCAAAGAGTCGCCGCGCTCGTCAGCCGATCGTGCGCCGGGTCCTGGAGCAGCCCTTGTACCAGCGGGCTGAGTCTGGCGGGGTCGTCGGCCGCCCAGATCAGCGTGTGCGAATCGAGCAGCAGCCTCACTTCGTGTACTCCTCGAAGTCGTCGAGCGGATCGTCGAAATGCTCCATGGACAGGACCATCCCCCGCAGCGTACCCAAGCGGGGGACGAGCCTAGGTTCGGGCGGCAGGGATGCGAGGACGAGCCGAGCGACGGGCCGGTCGTCCTCGGTGATGACGACCTCCTCGCCGGGGCTCAAGCGATGGATCAACTCCGACAACTGGTCCTTGGCCTCCTGGATCGTGATGGTGGTCATGGCGGTGCTCCTGGAATGAACTGCTCGGGGGGGGCCGACCCTAACATCCTCGCATCGGCTCGCCGCTTCGTACCAGTGGTTTTCCTGGATCGGGAGTATCTCTACTGTAACGTTTTCCGAGGACGTTCGATGCAACCTATTCGCCCGCCGTCGCATTGCCGAATCAACCCTCGCTGGCGCGTCGGGCTGGTCGTTCGAGCGAATCCGCGGCGGTAGAGGTATCAGCGGAGCCAGAAGCCGTCGTTGCGCTCTGAACCGCGCTACGCCGGCGGCTTGCTGAAGTCGTCGTGGTCGACGATCCGGGGGCAGTCGGGGAGGGAGCTCAGGAAGGTCTTGCCGTAAGGCTTGGTGAGGACGCGGGGGTCGAGGATGGCGACGATCCCCTGGTCGGTCCGGGTCCGGATCAGGCGGCCGAAGCCTTGCTTCAGCTTGATGACGGCCTCGGGGATCTGGTACTCGACGAACGGGTTGCCGCCGCGGCGGCGGATGGCTTCGAGGCGGGCTTCTAAAAGCGGGTGGCTGGGGACCGAGAACGGCAGGCGGACGATGATCACGTTCGAGAGCGCCTCGCCCGGCACGTCGACCCCTTGCCAGAAGCTGTCGGCGCCGAAGATCACGCTGTCGACGTCGGCCTTGAACGCCTCGACCATCTTCGACCGGGGCATGCC
The DNA here is from genome assembly GCA_937907405.1 of uncultured Isosphaeraceae bacterium. Lineage (GTDB taxonomy): Bacteria > Planctomycetota > Planctomycetia > Isosphaerales > Isosphaeraceae > Paludisphaera. The sequence goes on from CALCIC010000323.1 coordinate 2,483, forward strand.
GTCGCTCTGGGCGAACACCGCGATGTTCCGTCTCGCCAGCCAGGGGGTCAGCGCCCGGGCCGCGGCGTCGAGCATCTTGTAAGACGTGAACAGCACGAACGCCTTGCCCTGCGACCGCTCCAGGTAGTGGGCGATGGCCGTGATCGCCTGCCGCTCGTAGTCCTGGGGCTCGGCGGACGGGTCGGGCAGGTTGCGGGCCACATGGATCTTCGCCTGCCGGGGGTAATCGAACGGGCTCCCCAGCGCGAGCGTCTCGGCGCGGGTCAGGCCGAGCCGCGACTTGAGGAAGTCGAACCTCGGCGGCGACCCGACGCAGAGCGTCGCCGAGGTCAAGACGCAGGTCGGCACCTGCTCGAAGAGGGTCTTCCGCAAGGCCGGGCCGACGTCCAACGGCGCCGAGGCCAGCCGGATCCGCCGCCGCCCCTTGTTCTCGGACTCGATCCAGTAGACCTGCTCCTCGGCCGTCTGCCGGACCCAGCTTTGGACCTGCATCGCGAGGCCCTCGCAGCGCTCGGCGGCGGAGGACAGCTCGATCCGGCTGTCCATCTCCTCAACGTCCTCGGCGCCTCGATCGATGGCCGTCCCCAGCTTACGGAGTTCCTCGGCGAGCGTGTCGGAGAGGCCGATCGGCTGGCGGACCCGGCCGTTGCCGCCGGCCCCCTGCTTGGCCTGCCACTGCGCGATCGCCTCGAAGAAGTCGTCCGAGGCCGTCCGCACCCGCCGAAGCTGCTCGATGGCCTCTGCCATGCGATGGAAGACCAGCGTCCCCTTCCGGGTCCGCTCGTTGTAGAGCCTCGACAGCGTGTAGTCGACGCCCAGGTTCGAGAGCTGAAGCCCGAGATGCTCGCCGGCGACGGCCTCCAGCGTGTGCGCCTCGTCGAAGACCGCCACGTCGTAGTCGGGGAGCAGGCCGAAGCCCGAGGCCCGGAGCGCCAGATCGCTGACGAACAACGCGTGGTTGACGATCAGCAGGTTGGCCGTCCAGACCCGGCGGCGGGCCTTGAAGTAGAAGCAGTCCTTGTGCCGCGGACACTGGCGGCCCAGGCAGTTGCCGTTCTCGCTCTGGACCGCGTCCCAGACGGCCGGGCTGGGGCGGAAGTCGAGATCGGAACGGGTCCCGTCCTTCGTCCGCTCGGACCAGATCCGCATCTCGGCGAGTTGGTCGAGGTCGTCGGGGCCCTGGAACGACGTCGCCTGCCGCTTGATCGCGACTTCCAGCCGCCGCAGGCTGACGTAATTGGCCCGCCCCTTGACCAGCACGGCCGAAAACTCATGGGGCATCACCGACCGCAGGAACGGAACGTCCTTGCTCAGGAGTTGTTCCTGGAGCGCGATCGTGTGGGTCGAGACGACGATCTTCTTCTTCATCTCGACCGCGGCCATGATCGCCGGCACGAGATAAGCGAAGCTCTTGCCGACCCCCGTCCCGGCCTCGACGACCAGGTGGCCGCCGTCCTCGATCGCCTTGGCGACGGCGTGCGACATCTCAAGCTGCTGATCGCGGACCTCGTAGTTTTTCAGGCGGCGCGCCACCGCGCCGTCGGGTCCGAGAATCGAGGAGGGGTCCAGTCGGGTTGTTGCCATGCGACGTCCGTGAAGGGGGGGAAACGACCCGAGGGAAGGCGAGGCGTCGATTCGGATCAGCCGCGCCCGACCAGTCCTTGGGTCGGGCTCGACGCGGTGGCGTACAGCTTCTTGGGGATGCGCCCGGCGCCGGCCGCAAGTCGACCGGCCTCGATCGCCAGCCGCATGGCGCGCGCCATCCGAAGCGGGTCGGCCGCGCCGGCGATCCCGGTGTTGAGCAACACGCCGTCGCAGCCCAGCTCCATGGCGATCGTCACGTCGCTGGCGGTCCCCACGCCGGCGTCGACGATCACCGGATAGGTCGGGTCGTCCCCCTTGAGGTCTTCGAGGATGATCCGGATGTTGTTGGGGTTGAGCAGCCCCTGACCGCTGCCGATCGGGCTGCCCGCCGGCATCACCGACGTCGCCCCCGCCTCCTTGAGCCGGCGCGCCATGATCGGGTCGTCGCTCGTGTAGCAAAGGACCTTGAAGCCCTCGGCGACCAGGACCCGCGTGGCGTCGAGGGTCGCGACCGGGTCGGGCAGGAGGGTCCGCGTATCGGCCAGGACTTCGAGCTTCACCCAGTCGGCGCCGGGGTTGCCCAGCCCGGAGAGCAGCTCGCGCCCCAGGCGGGCCGTCCGGAGCGCCAACTGGGGCGCGAGCTGCTCAGATCGGAAGAGCACACGTCTGAACTCCAGTCACCCTGTAATCTCGTATGCCG
>CALCIC010000324.1 GCA_937907405.1 uncultured Isosphaeraceae bacterium
GCCGCCACAGGAACAGGGCTTCAAGGGGCTTGATCTCATGTTGCATCTTTGATCCCCGAAGGGAGGGCCGACGGCGTCGTCCCCCTCCGCAGCGCCGCCATGTCGCGCACCTTCTCGACGGCCAGTTCCACGTCGTCGGCCACCTCGTCCTCGGGCATCCGCAGCACGAGGAAGCCGCCGAGCATCAACTCGTAATCGCGGCGGCGGTCGCGCGAGAACGCCGTCTCGTCCGAGTGATAATAGAACCCATCCACCTCGACGACCAATTTCCCCGATTCCCAGACCAGGTCGACCAGCGGCGAAGTCCCGCGCGGGGTGTCGACCCGGACGTTGTAACGGAACAGGCCGGCGAGTTCGGCGTCGGCCTCAAGCCGCCTGGCGAGCATCATCTCGCCCCGGCTCGCCGGGTTCGGTCGGCCGATCAACGGGGAGACGCTGAGCCTCGGGGGGAGAGGTTCGGAGCGAGACTCGACAGGTTCCTCAATCGGCGTCCTGGGACGGACCCGAACGGCCTCGAAGCTGACGCCGTCGAGGGCCGTCGAACCCTCCAGCGCCTCGGGGACGATCAGCGCGACCCGCGCATGGGCCTCGCGGGCGAGCCATTCGGCGACGCTCGACAGGCCGCGCAGGGCCTCGTGGGACGGGGCTTCGTCGTCGAGCGCGAGGGCGATCAGCAGGGGGGACGGATCGACGGCCATGGCGAGCTGGGCCGCCTGGACCGAGGCCGGGAACCCGCGGGGCCGGGGGAGGGCCCCGCGCCGGCAGAGCCGCCGGGCGGCCTTCAGCCAGGGGACCGAAACGCCCCGCTGCAAGAGGTCGCTCCGGTCCAGACGATCGGTCGGAATCACGTCGAAATCGGCCGTCTGGGCGTCGACCGCCGCGAACCGAGCGGCCGCGCCGTACCAGTCCGGGAACAGCCCCGACGCCAGGACCGCGAGCTGGTCGAGCACGTCGTCGATCAGTTCCCGCAACGGCGGAATCCGGTCGAACCGGATCGCCGCCAGCCGGAACCCGCCCCCCGACGCCACCGCCCGACGCTCCAGGTCGTCACGCGCAGCCCCCCGCAGCCCCCGGCCCGCGAACACCAACCGCGCCCGTGAAACCAAGGGCAGGGGAAGTCGATCGAGCTCGTCCGCATGGACGGTGGTCATTCGGCTGTCTCGGATCGATGCGAGGGCCCTTCAAAAAACACGAATAGCTTGATGTTACACGTCGCCGACCGACGACGCCACCCACTCATCACCACAGCCCCGAAAAGCGCCTTGAAGTCCGACCCACGAACGCGGTTTCAAGCTGCGGCCCGGCCGTTGAGAACCCGACGCTTTCCAACCGGGAGCCCCTGGCGAGAATCGACCGGCAGCTCGCGGGGAACGATCGAGAAGCAAGCTCCTGACGAGTCCTTTCTGGATGGACGCTGTGAGGACGGCCGGTCGACGAGTCTCTATTGGCTGGCAGCTGTGAGGCCGGCCGGCCGGCCTCATCGTGTCCCCCGGCGAGCGTACCGGGGTCGCAGACCCCGGTTTCAATCGAAAGCCCCCCCTCGACCAGCGACCATGTTGAAACGAGGCAACGCCGATGAAGAAGGAGATGCGGCTCGCGTTTCACTCCCCGGGCGAGGGTTCCGCTCCACCGAGGCCGGCGTCACCCCGCTCTTTTCGTTTATAAACACACATAACCAGACCGCATCAACCTCCTCGCCTTTTAATTAACGTAAGCTTGCGCGTCTCGCGGAAAGTAAGATTCTCAACCCGCATGTTGCAAATACGCCACATGACTTTACTCGAGGTCCACATCACTCCTAATATCATGACTGGAGTCCCCGAGGGTCGGCCCTCCGGACTCCAGAGTTTTTATGGGACCTTGCCTCGGAATCGGTAAACGCCAAGGAAACCGTTGGATGGGGCACCTGGCCCGGGGGCGACGCCCCCGTCGCCGTCGCGCCCCGCGGAAGACTCGAATTCTGGAACCCGTTTTAAAGTACCCTTTGGGAGTCGCCCTCCATGAAACCACGACAATTGACCTTTCTCATCGCGGCCTGCTTCGCTCTGGTTGTTCCAACGGTGAGCGAGGCCGGCGTCGTCTTCACGCTCGGCAACAACTCTTCGGGCGATGAGGAGAACGTCCTGCTGGGCAGTGGGACGACCGGGACGACCGTCTTCGGCGCCACCAATACCACCAACCTGACGGTCCAGTTCACCTCGACTCAGACCCTCAACGAGCCGGCCAGCGGCGCGGCGCGGATCGAGGCGACGAGCGGCGGCAGCCAGGTCGCCTTGACGGACATCACGATCTCGGTGCCGGGCGGAACCTTCACCGACCTGATCTTCAACCCGACGATCACCGGGACGATCGGGACCGACGGCGGGACTGCCACCGTGACGGTCGTCGCGAACGACGGAACCTCCTCATTCGACTATTCTCTGGGGAAGGGCAACAACTACCTGACGATCACCACCACCTCGACGACCGTCATCGACTCGGTCAACATCAGTTACGCCCCCGGCTTCTCCGACCTTCGTCAGATCCGAATCTCCGGCGCGGCCGTCCCCGAACCCTCCTCGATCGCCATCATGGCCGTCGGCGGGGCGTTCGCGGCGACCCTCGGCCTCCGGCGCGGCCGTCGACGCGCGGGCTGACCGCCGCCAGGGCCGCTCGGGGCGGAGCGGCCGTTGGATTGGGGGCGGGGTTGGGAATTCGACCCCCCGCCCCCGCCCGGGCCGGCCCGGCGACGATCAGCCCCCCAGGACGATGGCGAAGATCAACGGGGCGACGATGGTGGCGTCGGAGTTGATGGCGAACTTGGGGGTGGTCTCGTCGAGCTTGCCCCAGGTGATCTTCTCGGTGGGGTTGGCGCCGGAGTACGAGCCGTACGATTCGTTGGTGTCGGTGATCTGGCAGAAATACGCCCAGAACGGCACGTCGATCTCCATGTCCTGCTGGAGCATCGGCACCACGCAGATCGGGAAGTCCCCGGCGATCCCGCCGCCGATCTGGAAGAAGCCCACGCGGTCGTCGCAGTGCCTGCGATACCATTCGGTCAGATGCATCATCTGCTCGACGCCGCTCTTCATGGTGGAGGGCTGCAACTCCCCCTTCAGGCAGTAGCTCGTGAAGATGTTGCCCAGCGTCGAATCTTCCCAGCCGGGGGTGAAGATCGGGAGGTTCTTCTCGGCGGCGGCGAGCACCCACGAATCCTTGGGGTCGATCTGGTATTCGCTCTCGAGCGCGCCCGATCGGACCAGCTCATAGAAATATTCGTATGGAAGCTTGCGATCGCCCCGCTTCTGGGTCTTGCTCCAGATCTCGAAGATGTGATGCTCGATCTTGCGGATGGCCTCGTGCTCGGGGATGCAGGTGTCGGTGACGCGGTTGAGGTGCTGGTCGAGCAGCTTCCGCTCGTCGGCGGGGGTGAGGTCGCGGTAATGCGGGATGCGGACGTAGTGGTCGTGCGCCACCAGGTTGAAGACGTCCTCCTCAAGGTTGTTGGCCGAGCAGGAGACGGCGTGGACCTTGTCCTGGCGGATCATCTCGGCGAGCGAGAGGCCGATCTCGGCGGTGCTCATCGCCCCCCCCATCGCCAGGAGCATCTTCTTGCCCGAGTCCAGGTGCGCCCGGTACGCCTCGGCCGCGTCGATCAGCGTGGCCGCGTTGAAGTGCCGGAAGTGATGCTTGAGGAACCCCGATACGACGCCGTTGGTCTTCATGGCGATGATCTTATCCTTGAATCAATTAATGCTTTAAATCAGTGATGCGTCGTGAACTTGAGGCCGACGATCGCAATCAACAACAGCGCGAGGAAGAACAGCCGACCCGGGTTGGCCGGCTCGTCGAAGAGAACGATGCCGAGGACGACGGCGCCCGCCGCCCCGATGCCGACCCAGACCGCGTAGGCCGTGCCGATCGGCAGGCTTCGGGCCGCGACCGAGAGCATGACCATGCTCACGACGATGCCGGCGGCCGTCGCCACGCTCGGCCAGAACTTCGAGAACCCGTCGGTGTACTTCAGCCCGACGGCCCAGCCCGTCTCCACCAATCCCGCGACGACGAGAATCAACCACGACATGGCGAAATACCCCTTCCAGGGCGTCGTCTTGTCATGACCGGGTACGGCGCGTCTCGTCCGGGGCCGCGAGCGGCCGTCTCATTCATGTTTAGGTCAATCATGCGATTATGCCCGACGGGCTGCCGAAGCGATAGACCATTCTCCGCGCCCGAGGGCCGATCGCGAGCGCGGGAACGCCCGGGCGAGTGGTCCTTGCTCATTGACCGACCAGGTTGTTGCGGACCCGTAGCAGGATGCGTTCGAGCGGGTCGAGGTCGCGAATCTCGGCCAATCGGGCGCGGACGGCGGCGACGTCGTCGGTGATGATGTTGGAAACGCCGTCGTCGATCAGAGCTGCGAGGTGGTCCGGGTTGTTGATGGTCCAGGCGTGGATCTTGAGACCCCGCAGGCTCGCGCGATCGACCAGCGCGCGGGTGGCGAGCCGCCGGTCGACCATCAGAAACGCCACGTCGAGCCGCGTCGGATCACCGATCACCGCGCCGGTGATGGATCCCACTTCCAGGCCGGGCTCGGCGTTCCTCGCCGTCTGGATCGCGCGGAACGACTGCGAGCAGACGCGGTCGCGGCCCAGCACGTCGGCCTTGCGGACCGCTTCCAGCACGCGATCGGTCAGTTCGGCGGCCTCGGCCTCGTTCTTGGGCTTGAGCTCGATGTTGAGGCGGATCGAGTCGCCCGCCGCGTCGAGGAATTCTTCGAGCGTGG
>CALCIC010000325.1 GCA_937907405.1 uncultured Isosphaeraceae bacterium
CGAGGCCGGCCAGACCGCGATCGACGACGCCCGGGCCTTGCGAAGCCTCGGGTACAAGCAGGAACTTTCAAGGCGGCTGAGCGGGTTCTCGAACTTCGCGATCTCGTTCTCGATCATCTGCATCCTGGCCGGGGGCGTGACCTCGTTCCACCTCGGGCTTTCGAGCGTCGGCGGGGCGTCGATCGGTCTGGGATGGCCGCTGGTCGCGCTTTTCTCGATGGCGGTCGCCGCGACGATGGGCCAGCTTGCATCGGCGTTTCCGACGGCCGGCGGGCTCTACCACTGGGCGGCGATCCTGGGCGGTCGAGGCTGGGGGCGGGCGACCGCCTGGTTCAACCTCGCGGGTCTGGTGACCGTGCTCGCGGCGATCAACGTCGGAACTTATCGGTTCGCCGCGACGGCCCTCGGGATCGACCAGGCCCACGCCTGGAACGAGCATCTGATCCAGTCGCTGGCGGTGGTCGCGATCACGGCGTCGCAGGCGGCGATCAATCACCTGGGGATCGGCGCGACGGCGAAGCTCACCGACTTCAGCGGCTACTGGATCCTCCTGGTTTCGGCGCTTCTGATCGTCTGCCTGCTCTGGTTCGCGCCCGGGATCGACCTGGCGCGGCTGGTCGCTTTTGAGAACCTCAGCGGCGAGCCGGGGGGAGGCGTCTGGCCGCGGACCGACCAGACGGCGTTGCTGTTCGCGCTCGGAGCGCTCCTGCCGGCTTATACGATTACGGGTTTCGACGCCTCGGCCCACACGTCCGAGGAGACCGTCGGGGCCAGCGAGACGGTCCCCCGCGGCATTGTGCGGTCGGTCCTGATCTCGGGGATCGCGGGGTGGGCGTTGCTCTCGGCCGTCGTGCTCGCCGCGCCCAGCGTCGCCGAGGCGGCGGGACGAGGTGAAGGGGCGTTCGTCTGGATCCTCCATTCCGTCGCGCCGGCCTGGGCGGCGTTCGGCCTGTCCGCGGGCATCGTCGTGTCGCAGTATTTGTGCGGGTTGGCCACGGTGACCTCGGCCTCTCGGATGGCCTTCGCCTTCGCCCGCGACGGCGGCTTGCCGGCCTCGAACGCCGTCCGCTGGGTCTGCCCGAAGCGGAAGTCGCCGGCCGTGGCGATCTGGCTGGTGGCGTCGGCCGCCGTGCTGTTCACCGTCTACACTCCGGTCTACTCGACGATCACCGCCGTCTGCACGATCCTGCTGTACCTGTCTTACGTCCTGCCCAGCGTCCTCGGGGCCCTCGCCCATGGCCGCACCTGGACGGTGATGGGGCCCTGGCGGCTCGGCCGCTGGTATCGACCGCTGGCCTGGCTGAGCGCCTTCGGCTGCGCCGGCCTGATCGCGATCGGCATGCAGCCCCCCAACGACCGCTCGCTCTGGGTGGTCGGCGGGATGACGGCGGTTCTGGCGGTCGTCTGGTTTTGCGGCGAGCGCAATCGCTTCCCCGGTCCCCCCGTCCTCTTGAAGACGCACGCCGAAGCCGACGTTACGGCGGACGCGACGCCCTGACGCTTCCCGGAGTCGAGAACCATGGACGAACCCGCGCCCAGGATCGAATCGGACTCGCCCCGCTTCCTCGATCAGATCCAGGCGCGGACCCCCGCTCGGATCTTGACCGGCCGCGCCGGCGGCTCGTACACGACTCGGACGTTGCTCGAACTCCGCGCCGACCACGCCTCGGCCCGCGACGCCGTCCGCGACGAGATCGATCTGGAAGCCGACTTCGGCCGCGACTTCCTCGATCGATGGGGCGTGTTCGAGGTGTCGACTCGGGCGAACGGCAAGGACGAGTACCTGCTGCGGCCCGACCTCGGCCGATCACTTGACGATCGGGCGCGGGACGAGGTGACGGAGCGATGCCCGCCGGGCATCGACTTTCAGATCGTGCTCGGCGACGGTCTCTCCGCGCGCGCGGTCGTCGCCCAGACGCCGACGCTGCTGCCTCGGCTCGTCGATCTCGCGACGCGCGCCGGCTGGCGATTGGGCCGACCATTCTTCGTCCGTCGCTGTCGGGTCGGCGTGCTCAACGACGTCGGCGAGTTGCTCGATCCGGCGGTCGTCGTCCTGCTGATCGGCGAGCGTCCCGGCCTGGCGACGGCCGAAAGCCTGTCGGCCTATCTCGCCTATCGGCCGCGAACGGGCCACGACGACGCGCGGCGGAACCTGATCTCGAACATCCACGCCCGGGGCGTCGCCTGCGAACAGGCCGCGCGGCGGATCGTCCATCTCGCGGCCCAGATGATCGACCGGGCGACCAGCGGCGTGAGCGTCAAGGAAACCTGGACGCCCTCGCTCGACGACGACTCCGAGCCCGACCGCGCGCTCCCCAGCCCATCGTAATCACCGGTTCTCGTCGGCGCGTTCGATCCGCTCCATCCATTCGGCCTCGATCCGATCGAGGCGGGGCGAGCAGGCTTCGGCGGCCGTCGACGTCG
>CALCIC010000326.1 GCA_937907405.1 uncultured Isosphaeraceae bacterium
ACTTTTCATGGGACGGGTTGAGCCAACGGCTCATGACAGTTCGTTCGCGCGGATTTGGGATGGTTCGACGCCGCGGCAGCCTTCACCGATTCCGAATTGCCAACGAGCCGGGAGGGTCCGAAGGGAGCTTCCCCCACATCTTGTATTCTACGACGCGGTCGCGCTGGGGACGGCTCGAATCTCTCCCGCCCCGAAGGTTCGGGTGCGATAACGGAATCTGGTCCTCGTGGTCGAGGACGACCCCTGACCGCCCCGCCGATCGAGCTCCTCATCCGCGGATTACGCCGATTTTCGCAGATGGGAGGTTCCTGGCTCGAATGAATCTGCGCGATCTGCGTAATCTGCGGATGAATTCGGATTTGGGTTTCCAGGTCCATCCGGCTGACAGGCTCCTCGGCCCGGATTACCAGACCAGGAACAATTACCGCACCCCGAACGTTCTCGGAGATCAGTACGACGCGCGCCGGCGGCGCGGCGCTGGTCGTCACTTTGCGGCGGTCGGCTTGGTTGCGTCGGCGTCGGCCGTTCTCGGTGGGAGGCCGGCGTCCTGACGGAGGATGACGACGCGGTCGTGGAGGACGAGGACGAGGTCGGCGCGGCCGTCGCCGTCGACGTCGCCGACGGCCATGTCGCGGGGTTCCAGCATGTCGCCGCCCCCCCGGTACGACTTGCGCTCGAAGAGCTTGAAGGTGACGGCGTGCAGCAGGTCCTCCTCGCCGCCGTAGCTGGCGACGTCGAGCGCGTTTTCGGCCACGTCGGTGAAGACGACGTCGGGAACGCCGTCGGCGTTGAGGTCTCCGGCGATCAGATCGGCCAGTCGGGCGTCCTTGCGTTTGGGCTCGTAGCTGGCGATCTCCTTGAGCCGCTGGCCCTTCCCGCCGGTCTGGAGCACGGCGAACCGGTCGGTGCCGGCGATCAGGAGGTCGTCGCGGCCGTCGCCGTCGAAGTCGGCGACGTGCATTCCGTCGAAGTTGATCGAGCCGACCGCGAGACTTCCAGCCTGCCGATAGACGCCGTCCTTGGGGGAGAGGAACTGCAGCGACTTCGAGACGCGGTCCAGCAGCACGACCTCCGAATTCCCCTCGCCCGTGACGTCAAGCGCCGCGGCCCCCTGAACCTGGACCGACGCGCGGCCGGCGTTGTACTGCTCCTTGATTTCCCACTGCCCGTTGCCGCCCAGGACGATGCGCCGCGCGAAGGTGTTCTGCGCCACGATCAACGCGGGCTCGTCCTTCACCTTCATGACGCTCAGGCTGGACGGCGTGGCGCCGCCGAGCGGCCCGAGACTGCCGCCGAACGGGGCGAGCGAATGATCCTTGGGCTGTCCCAGGAGCAGGACCGGCGAGCCGTACGAGCTGAAAACGACGAGGTCGGTCTCGCCGTCCTTGTTGACGTCGAACGCATGGATGGCCGTCGGCGCCCCCGAGAGCCCCGTGATCGGCACCGTCTCGTGAGGGCCGAAGTTCCGCGCGGCGAATTCGCCCGAGTCGCCTCGGCGGATCGCCCGCAGCTCGAAGCTGTCCGCCCCCGGCTTGGTCCGCGCGGCGTAGACGATCGCGGGCGTGGACGACCCGTCGAGCACGGCCAGGCTCATCGCCACGGGCTCCCCCTTGATCGGCAGCGAGGTCGGGAAGCTCAGCCGGTCGTTCTCGAACTGGCTGCGGCCGATCTGCTTCTCCTGCTCGGATAGGACGTAGGCCTCGTCGCGACCATCCTTGTCGAGGTCGGCCAGCACGACCGCCTTGCCGCCGAGCAGGCCGGGGAACGATTGCCCGGTGTTCAGGCCCGTTTTGCCGGTCTGGCGGTAGACCCAGACCTGGGCGTTCGAGGGGTCGGTGACGATCACGTCCTTCTTCTTGTCGCCGTCCAGGTCGCCCACCGCCAGCGCCCGACCGCGCTCGCCCCCTTGCGACAGGCCGAAGAAGATCAGCCTCCCCCACTTGTTGGAGTCGTCGGCCGACGACTCGTCGAGGGTGTACACCTTGCCCCGGCCGGACGTGTTCTCGATCGTCAGCAGCTCGACGCCCGGCTTGCCGTCGATCTGGCCGTAGGCGACCGCCCTTGGGCTCTCGACCGCGAATCGCTGCTCGGGCCCCAGCTTCTTGTCCGGGGTGGAGAACCGGACGTGGACCGGGTGGTCGGAGCCGCCGTCGAGGATCAGCAGGTCGGACGCGCCGTCGCCGTCGAGGTCGTGGATCTTGAGCATCCGGGGGTTGTCCGCGGTGTGCGGCGACCGCTCCGGCTCGGTCAGGACTCCGGGGGACGTCTGGTAGATCAGGATCAACTCTTTCTCGGCGATCAGCGCGACGTCGTCGCGGCCGTCCTGGTCGAGATCGCCGACGGCCAGCGTGTTCGACCCCTCGACCGCGTCGCCGGTCTTGATCCGCTTGGGAGCGCCGAACTTGCCCGGCCCCTGGTTGAACAGGATTTCGACCTCGGCGGGGGTGCCGTAGTACACCAGATCGGGCTTGCCGTCGCCGTTGAAGTCGCCGACCCCCAGGCTGACGATCTCCTTGTTCACCGAGATGTTGGCCGATCGCATTCGCTTGTCGGACTCAAGCTCGTTGACGTCCTTGCGGAACGGCCGCTCCTCGGCCTCCCCCTCGGGCCGTTTGGTCGACAGCAGGAGGTCGATCCGCGACCGGGCGTTGTTGCCCACGATCACGTCGTCGATCCCGTCGCCGTCGACGTCGCGGACGACCAAATTACCGATCCGCCGCTCCAGCTTGTACAGCTCCAGTGGCAGGAACCCGAAATAATCGGCGAGCTTCGCGCTCGCGGCGGGCGCCTGCGCCTCGACCAGGGCCGGCAGGCACAGGAGCGTGAGACCCAGAAGCAAGGTGGACAGGACGACCGGGCGATTCCGCGAGAGCATGGTCATCAAACGATTCTCGAAGGAGGACGGCTTGGAGCCGAGCATCCATAACTCGGCCTTGCAAACCACCCAGCCTACGGACCCGCCGCGACAAGGGCAAGTGAGGGAATCCTCCCGGATCAGAGAAGCTGCGACCGCCGGGCCGTCGCCACAGCTCGATGCGCGCATCGGCCGCGCAGGGCTCGGCCGCGCCGCGTCGCGAAATTGCCTCGCCTTCTTTTGACACGGCTTCGAAACGTGACCTAGGTTTCCCATGTTGCTGGTGAGGGAGTCGACGAGGCGAGCCGGACGGGTGCGGCAAGCCCCGAATCAAAACCCCTTGCCGGCACTGCGGTGGAGATGGCGGATTTCGTTGATTCGAGTCGGTCTTCCCTGAACGGCACCGAGAGGAGCATGAAGATGAGCGACATGTTGAAGAAGGTACAGCGGTTCGTGGTGAGTGAAGACGGCCCGACCGCCGTCGAATACGCCGTCATGCTGGCCCTGATCCTGGTGGCCTGCATTGTTGTTGTGGGGCAACTGGGTCAGACCATCAACGGCACGTTCAGCAGCGTCAACACCAGCTTGTCGGCTGCCAACGGTTCTTAATCGGATTCGGCAGAATCGGCTTATGAGCGATGCGGCTCATGCCGGAGACCAACGAGACGCCCCCAGGGCGACGCCCCGGTGCAGCCGGCGCGTCGCCCTTTCGTTGTTTGAGGCGGGAGGCCGCTTCGTCGGAGGCCAACAAGGACTGGCCGTCGTCGACAATTCTTCTCACGCCGGGCTGACCTTCTACCAACCCGACGCGCGGGTTTTGATGTTGCGCTGTTTTGCAGAGGCTGATGCGAGCATTCCTTCTCCCCCCG
>CALCIC010000327.1 GCA_937907405.1 uncultured Isosphaeraceae bacterium
TCGCGTCAGCCTCTGCAAAACAGCGCAACATCAAAACTGGCGCGTCGGGCTGGTATTTCGAATCCGGTCTCGCCCAGGTCGGGCGGCGAGTCGCGAGGCCGGCATGCGCCTCGACGTCCCACGACCCTCATCCGGCCTTCGACCACCTTCTCCCGGGGGGAGAAGGATGCTTGCCCCGTACCATCCGCGCCGGCGCTCGATTCAACTCAATTCAACGCGAGCGAAGCAGCCCGCGCATCTGGAGATGGCTGGCCGGAAGGGAGGCTTCCTTGAGCATGCGTGTAAGCTTGGATTCGACGACGTGGGCGGGCCGAAGGCCGGAGCGTTCGTCGACGACCAGGGCTTCCTCACGGGGAACCGGAGTCCGGCGGTCGGCCGCGAGATGTCGCGGCGACGAGAATCCACGGACGCCGGCGGCGTCAATGGGCTGAGAAGAGACGATCGATTCCGCTGCGATCACCAGTGAGCTCAAGAAACCCTCTCTTTGACTCATAAGAATGAATCCTTCCTGCAAAGCCTGACGGAACGCCCTGCGATAGGACGTAGCAATCATCGCGCCGAACAGCGATTTTCCTCAAGCGGTTCCGCGATGTGATGGGAGGACGCCGCCCGTCGCCATTCGTAAGCCTGTGTTAAACATGAGTTGCATGGACCTTGAACATGCGGTCGAAGATCCGGTCTCAGTCGGGTGTTCGCCGCCGTCTCCTAATGAGTACGAATTTCAGCCCGAAGTTGTGGGACAATCCTCCGCGTTTTCTTTTTCGTCGTTCGGTCGCCCCACTGCATGACTCACTGATGGTGTGCGGGACGATTCGATTCGGTTCGACTCGACTCGACGGAACTTCGACCTGGGGCGTACGATTCTTCGATGGTTCGGGGCCGGGATACGTACCATGGGGTTGGGGGCCTGGTTCGCGACGGGAGGGGGCGGCTTCCGCCGAGCCGGGAGACTCCGCCGCTCGTTGGTCGAGTTTAACTTGTGAGCATGACCAAGGGATGAAGGATTGATGTCGCGACAGAGTAAATGGAAGGGTTTGCGGGACGTGGGCCGAGAGCTGGGGCTGATCCGCCGTCGCGGGCGGCAGGTCTGGCGGCTGGTTCCGTGGCGGCATCGCTGCTCGCTGGGCCTCGCCCTGGTCGTCATGGCCTTCGCCAGCACCGCCGGCACGGCGATCGCGCTGTTGATGGGGGGCCTGTTCGAGTCGGTCAACATGGAGACCGTTCGGTCGTCGACGCGCGGCCAGATCGCCAGGACCGCGGGGATGTACCTCGGGCTCATCGGCGTCGCCTACATCGTCCGCGAGACGACGAACGTGCTCCGTCGGTACCTGGTCGAGAGGACCTGCACGCGGATCGACAAGGACATGAACGTGCGGCTGGTGGGCCATTTGATGAAGATCGATCTGGGGTCGCTGGCCGAGGACCAGGTGGGCTCGCTCTACGGCCGGGTGACCCGCAGCGCCGACGGGTTCGTCCGGTTCTTGCGGATCAGCTTCCTCGACTTCGTGCCGGCGCTGTTCACCGGCGGG
>CALCIC010000328.1 GCA_937907405.1 uncultured Isosphaeraceae bacterium
CCGCCGTGGCAAAATCGATACGTCGGCCCGCTTGAACGATTTAGGAGTCGTACAAGGCCGCGATCGGCTGGCCGTCGCAGAGGCGGATGGGGCGGCCGAAGCGGTCCTGAAGCTCCGACGCCGGATCGACGCCGAACGACCGGTAGATGGTCGCGGCGAGGTCGCCGGGAGAATACGGCGGGCTCGCCGGGTAGGCCCCGGTGCGGTCCGAGGCGCCGACGAGTCGTCCCCCCCGGACCCCGGCGCCGGCGAACACCGCGGAGAAGACCGCCGCCCAGTGGTCGCGGCCGTCGGGCGTGTTGTTGTTGCCGGTGCTCGATCCGATCCGAGGGGTCCTGCCGAATTCGCCGGTCATGACGACGAGGGTCTCGTCGAGCATGCCGCGGCCCTTGAGGTCGTCGAGCAGCGCGGAGACGCCGCGATCGGTCGGGGGGAGCAGTCGGTCCTTGAGGTTCTTGAAGTTGGCCGAGTGGGTGTCCCACTGCTGGACCCTCCCCATGTTCACCTGGACGATCGGCACTCCGGCCTCGATCAGTCGACGGGCGAGAAGCAGCGACTGGCCGTAGGTGTGCCGGCCGTAGCGGTCGCGCGTCTTGGGATCTTCCTTCTCCAGATCGAACGCGCCGGAGACCCGGCCCGAGAGCAGCAGCGACATCGCCCGCGCGCGCTGGTCGCTCATCGAGTCGCCGCCGGTCGCCGATTGCGTGAGGGCTTCAAGCTGCTGGCCGTTGATCTGATCGAGCAGCGACTGCCTGCGGCCGAGGCGTTCGACGCTGAAGCCGACGGGAAGCGTCAGGCTTTCGACCTGGAACCCCGGCCTGTTGGGGTCCTGGCGGATCTGCCAGGGGTCGTGGCGCGGCCCGAGCAGTCCGGCGTGCTGGCCGGGCCAGGTCAGCGGGCCGTCCATCAAGAAGGTCGGCAGCATGACGCCGGTGGGGACGCCGTCGGTCCTCGGCCGCAGGTAGTCGAGGCCCGAGGCGTAGCAGGGGTAATCGTCGCGCGACGCGACCTTGTCGAAGAACGCCCCCGGCTGCGAATGGCCCGTGAGGATCTCGTGGGTCGCGTTCAGGTGGTTGGTGTACTTGTGCGCCATCGACCGCACCACCGCGAGGTCGCCGGCCCGGGCCGCGAGCATAGGTAGGTGTTCGCAGTACTGAACGCCTGGAACAACGGTGTCGATCGGTTTGAACTCGCCTCGAATCTGCTCGGGGGCGTCGGGCTTCATGTCGAACGAATCGAGATGGCTCAACCCGCCGGTGAGGAACACCAGGATCATCGACCGCGCCCTGGGCTTCGAGCCCGCGTCGGGCTTCGCGGCGCGATCGGCCAGCGCGCGAGCGGTCAAGATCTGCGACAGGCTCAGGCCGAGGAAGCCCGAATAGCCCACCTGCAAGAACTCGCGCCGCACGATGCCGTGACCATGACCTCCGCCGTCCCGCATGGCGAATCTCCCAGAGTTGAAGAGTCGACGAAAGGCTCCTTGCACAACCGGAGTTTACACGAAGTTCAATACGTCGATCCAGATCGGTGCTCGGTGGAGGGCGTAATCCGGGCTGGCTCATGTGGGGGATTCGGTGAAGCCCTTCGGTCCGCTAGGCCACCTGATACAAGCCCGAAGCGCAAGCGAGGGTGGATTTCACGAGGCCCTGAACCGTACCCGACGTGGCGCGGTTCCGCGGGCGATCCCTCGCTTGCGCTTCGGGCTTGTATTTCAAGGCTTCGCCACCACCTTCTCCTCATAAGCC
>CALCIC010000329.1 GCA_937907405.1 uncultured Isosphaeraceae bacterium
GCCGATGGCGACCGGGGCCGCGGCGAGCCCCAGGGTTTCCAGGCTGACCCGGCTCAGGACGGCGGACGTCCACGAGCCGGACTCGTCGTCGCCGTCGGCCTTCCTGACCTTTCCCCTGGCGCGGGGGGGCGCCGGCGCGCCGAAGCCGGCGCGAGTGGGGTTGGCCTCGGGCGAGTCGGCCGACGGCCAGACCATCGCCACCGGCTGGCTCTTCGCGGCCTTGTCGCGCAGCTCGTTGAGGATCACGCCCGCCGCCTCGGCGTCCCAGGGGCGCGAGGTCGGGTTTTTGGCCATCAGCGCGACCACCAGGTCGTCGAGCGCCTTGGGGATCTCTTGCACCTTGGCGCTGGGACGCGGGGGGGGCTCGTTCAGGTGGCAGTGCATCAGGACGACGGCCGACGCCCCCTCGAACGGAGGCGCGCCGGCGAGCATCTGGTAAAGGACCACCCCCAGCGAGTAGAGATCGGTCTTGTGGCTGACCGCCGGAGTGCCTCGGATCTGTTCCGGGGCCATGTACGCGGCCGTCCCCAGGGTCCGCCCGGGGGCGGTGAGGGCCGTGCGGTCGAGCACTCGGGCGATGCCGAAGTCGGTCAGCTTGATCCGGCCGTCGGGCGTGACCATCAGGTTCGACGGCTTGATGTCGCGGTGCACGACCCCTTGCTGATGGGCGTAATGGAGGGCGTCGCAAATCTGGATCGCCAGGTCGACGACCTCGCGCCAGGGGATCGCGCCGCGGTCCTGGAGGAGCTTTTCGAGGGTGACGCCCTCGACGTACTCCATGGCGAAGTAGTAGGTCCCCCGGAACTTGCCGGTGGCCAGCCAGCGGACGATGTTGGGGTGGCGGAACTGCTTGATGATTTCGGCTTCGCGGTTGAACCGCTGGAGCAGTTTGGTGTTCTCGGCGATCTCGCCCTGGACGATCTTGACGGCCGCCCTGCGGGTGGCGACGACCTTGCGGGCTTCGTCGCCGTCGGCCGGCGGGCCGACGATCTCCTGCGTCGCCTTGAAGACCACGCCCATCGCGCCGGCGCCGATCACCTCCTCGAGGCGGAAGGAACCGAGCTGTTCGCCGATGAAGCCCTGACTCATGTCCCTGGATCAACCTCGTCGCATGGAGCGAGCCGTCGAAGGAAGAGCGGGAGGGCGAGGCTCCCGCCGCGCCTGTCTCCGCCGCCGCGCCCGGCCTGGCGGCGGCCTCCCCCACTTCCAGCCGGACGGCCTCTTACTGGCAGGGCAGGCCGCCGGCGGCCGGAAGATAGCTGCGGCGGACGTAGTCCATGACCATGCGATCCGCGTTGAACTTCCAGGCCAGGGTGCGGAACGCGTCCTTCTGGCGGAGGATCCACTGGCGGGGCAGGCCGGCGGCGTCGCGCTCGTAGTAGCACGGCACCACCTGGCCCGTCAGGGTCTCGATCAACGAGGCATGGTCGCGTTCGTCCTGGGTCGACGGCACCGCGTGCGTCCGACCGATGCCGATCGCGAATCCATTGACCCCATCATACGCCTCGGCCCACCAGCCGTCGAGGACCGAGAAGTTGAGCGTGCCGTTGAGCACCGCCTTCTCGCCCGACGTGCCGCTCGCCTCCTGGGGGCGTCTCGGGTTGTTGAGCCAGACGTCGACCCCCTGCACCAGGTGCCGCGCGACGTTCATGTCGTAGTCTTCGACGAACACGATGTTCCGCGAGAACCGTTCGTCGCGGGTGATCTTGACGATGCCCTGGATCAGCTCCTTGCCCATCCGGTCCTCGGGATGCGCCTTGCCCGCGAACACGAACTGGACCGGCCGATCCGCCGATCGGATGATGTCGACCATCCGATCCACGTCCTGGAGGACCAGGCCGGCCCGCTTGTAGGTCGCGAACCGGCGGGCGAAGCCGATCGTCAGGGCGTTGGGGTCGAGCACGTCGGCGAACCGCTCCGGGGTCGCGTCGGGCTCGTTGCGGCGCTTGGCCTGCGTGAGCATCCGCGACCGCACGAAGTTGATCAGCCGCGCCTTGAGGACCTGCTGGGTCTCCCAGAGTTCGGCGTCGTCGATCGTGTCGATGCCGTCCCAGGTCTCGGCGTGCCGCTGCCGCTTGGGCCAGTCGATGCCGAGGTGCTTGATGAACAGCAGCGCCATCTGGGGGGCCACCCAGGTCTTCACATGGACGCCGTTGGTGATGTGGCCGATCGGCACCTGTTCCTCGGTGACGTTGGGATAAAGCGGGTGCCACATCCGCCGGGAGACCACGCCGTGCAGCGAGCTGACGCCGTTGGCGTACCGCGACAGCTTGAGCGCCAGCACCGTCATGCAGAACAACTCGTTGGGATCGGTGGCGTAGACCCGGCCCAGCCCCATGAAGTCGTCGTAGGACAGGTTCAACTTCTCTCGGATCTTGCCCAGGTGCTCCTCGACGAGTTGCGCCGGGAACCGGTCGTGGCCGGCGGCGACCGGCGTATGGGTGGTGAAGACGGTCATCTGCGCCACCTCGCGGAAGACCTCGCCGAACGGCTGGCCGGTCTCCTCCATGAGCTTGCGGATCATCTCCAGCGTGGCGAAGGCGCTATGGCCTTCATTGAGATGGAGCACCGACGGGTTGATCTTGAGCGCGTGCAGCGTCCTGAGGCCGCCGACCCCCAGGAGCAACTCCTGCCGAATCCGGACCCGGGCGTCGCCGCCGTAGAGTCGGGCCGTCAGGCCGCGGTCTTCCTCGCTGTTCTCGGGGACGTTGGAGTCGAGCAGAAACAGCCGGGTCCGCCCGACCGCCGCCTGCCAGACCCGGGCGCGGAGGAAGCCGGTGGCGGTCTCGATCGCGACCATCAACGGCTTGCCGTCGAGGCCGTTCACCTGCTCGATCGGCAGCAGATCGGTGTCGGTGTTGAGGTAGTTCTCCTGCTGCCAGCCGTTGCCGTCCAGCGATTGCCGGAAGTAGCCCTGGTTGTACAGCAGGCCGACGCCGATCAGCGGGATGCCCAGGTCGCTGGCGCTTTTGAGGTGGTCGCCGGCGAGCACGCCGAGCCCCCCCGAGTAAATCGGCAGGCTCTCATGGAGCCCGAACTCGGCCGAGAAGTAGGCCACCGGCCGCGCCCGGAGGATGGTCGCGTTGATCGCCCCCCAGGAATCGGTGTCCTTCAGGTACTCGGACAGCCGGCGGAAGGCGTAGTCGATCCGCGAATCCAGGGCCATCTCGGCGGCCCGGCGCTCGAGTTGCTCGATCGGAATCCGCTTCAAGAAGTCGACCGGGTTGTGGTCGACGTCGTGCCAGAGCTGGGGGTCCAACTCGCGGAACAGGTCGATCACGTTCCCCTGCCAACACCACCACAGGTTGCGGGCCAGATCCTTGAGCTTGTCGAGCAGCTTGCTTTGACCGACCATGCCGTCCCCTTTTTTCCATCGATCGCGAGACCATGTGCTCCCGAGGCGTGCCCGATCCCCGTGGATCGGCCGTTTCGGCAGGGCGGAAGAGGACTCCCGGGCGCAAGTGGAGCACGGCGAATGCGACACAGTATGCCGTCCGCGCCCCATTTCGCCAAGACCGACACGCGCCTCGACGCTTCCTTAACCTAGCTCAAGATTTCGGCGTCGAGGCGACGACCTCGCGATCGAGTTCGCGCGCTCAATACGTCCTGCCCAGCTTCGCCACGATCGCGCGCTTCACTTCCAGGGGGTTGATCTCACCCACGTGACGATAAACGACTTCCCCCCCCGGGGCGATGATCAACGTGTAGGGGACCGGGCCGGGCCAATCCTTGTCGAGGGCCTCGGCGAAGGCGTCGCGGTCGGACGATGTGAGAATGTAGTTGCTGGCCGAGACGTGCTTGTCCTTGAGCGTCTTGAGCGCCTCGTCCTTCTTGGCGGGGTCGTCGAGGCTGATCGTGACCAGCCGGAACTTCCGGCCGCGGTACATCCGGTTCATCGTCACCAGCTCGGGAAGCTCGGTGACGCAGGGGCCGCACCAGGTCGCCCAGAGGTTCACGACCGTCAGCTTGTCGGTCTCGTTCCTGGCGAGCTTGGCGACGCCCGGCAGGTCGATCGACTCGATCGCCACCGGCTCGGCGTTCCACTTCTCCAGCGACTTGACGGCGTCGGCCTGCTTGTCGGCCCATTTGGTCGAGCAGCCGAAGACTCGGGTCGTCGCTGTCGGGACCTCCTTCCCAGCCAATAGCGCGTCGACCGCGTTGATCGCGTCGTGCGATTTGACCGTCTTGACCTCGCCGTCGTCGAATCGGCCCACGTACCGGAGCTTCCGGCCGGCGTCGAAGACGTAGACGTGGGGAGTCGCCAGCACGCCGTACGCCTTCGACGTGGCCTGGGTCTCGCCGTCGAACAGGTAGGGATACGGGTAATGGTGATCGCGGGCCCGGATCTTCATGTCCTCGAACGAGTCGGTCAGGTCGGTGTAGCCGAGTTCGTCGAGCCGGACGGCCTTGGGATCGTTGGGCGAGATCGCCACGACGGCGACACCCTTGTCCTTGTAATCGTCGTGCAGCTTGGCCACCCGCTTCTCATACGCCTGGGCGGTCGGGCAGTGGTTGCAGGTGAAATAGACCACCAGCACCTTGGCGTCGGCGTAGTCCTTGAGCGCATGGTTCTTGCCGTCCACGCCTGGAAGCTCGAAATCGGGCGCCGACGCCCCGATCGGCAGGGTCTTGAGCCCCGGCGGATCGGCGAGGACCGTCGCGGATGAAGCCGTCAATCCCAGCGACGCAAGGAGGATCAAGGCGAGGACCGATTTCATGGCGTGCCGCTCCCGTTGGGGCTCGATGCTTCGACTTGGTTCCGAATCCGTAGTCTGCCCCGCCGGAAGCTCGCTGACAAGGCGCCGCCGGATCACGTACCACGGGCTTCAGGGGTGCGGACGCGGGTAAGGCATCGGCACGGGGAAGCCGCGCGGTAAGGCGTTCTGGTAGAGCATCGGCTCCAGCGGGCTGTAAGGCGGGACCACCCGAGCCGGGCCGAGCCGGGCCCGAACGTCGGGGGTTTGGTAGGTGGGAATGCTCCGCGCCGAGTTCCCGAGCGGCCCGACGAACACGCCGACCTCGGCCGCCGCGGCCAGCAGCTCGCGATGGATCACCGCGCCCACCTTGCGGGTCTCGTTCGGGCCGGCCTCCCGTTCGAGATTCACATCGCGGACCACGACCTCGTATCCGGGGTGTTTCTTCCGCATCATGGCCGCCCAATCGACGACGGCCTTGGTGTACTCCCCCTTGCGGACGTCGTAAGCCTGATACTGAAACGTCTCGATCGGCCGATCGCGGCGATACCAGAAGACGACCTTGTACTCCGCGGGGCGCGGGGCGACGGCCGACGGCGCCCCCTGCTCTGCTCGGGCCCAAAGGGACGCGCCCAAGATGATCAGTCCGAAGTACCAGGCCGCGAGTTTCATGGTGGTCGCTCGAGAACTTGGCGTCGCGGTCAGCCGAGGACTTCGACGAGCACGCCGCCCGGCGCGGTGAAGTAGAACGTCCAGGAGCCGTGAAGCCGCTGGGGCGGGTCGACCTTGAAGCCGTCGGCCCTGAGTCGCGCGTTCAACTCGTCGACCTTCGCCGGGCCGTCCTGGATGAAGCCGATGTGGAACGCGCCGGGGTACTTGACCTCGGCGGCCCCCTCGAAGTTGGTCAGCGTCAGCACCATGCCGTTCTCATCCCGCAGGATGGCGATCTTGTCGTTGCCAGGCAACCCTTTCGGGTCGAGCCCGAAGTATTTGATGAGGAACCCCCGGGCCATTGGAACGTCCGAGACGGCGAGATTCAGGTGGTTCAAGATCAAGATCAATCCTCCCTTCGCCCGACGTCCGCCACATCAAACGCCGTAGTCGCCCGGATGCTCGCCGATCGCCAGGATGCTGCACGCCTGGACGACGTCGAGGCCCAGCGCCTCGGCGCGTTCGAGCAGCGCGGGGGACTCGGCGCCGGGGTTCAGCCAGACCTCGCCGACCTCCTTCTGGGCGATCTGCTCCAGGATCTTGACGCCGATCTCGGGGGGCACGTAGAGCGACACGCGGTCGAGACGAGACTCGGGGATCGAGGCCAGGTCGGGGAAGGCGCGCAGGCCCTCGATCTCGGCGAGCTTCGGATGGACGGGGAAGACCTCCCATCCCTGATCGACGAATGCGCGGACCGCCTTGTTGCCGTACTTCGAGCGGTCGAGGCTGGCCCCGATCACGGCGACCTTGGGGCGGGAATCGGACATGATTGCTTCCTCAGATGGCGGACGGACGGAAGACCGAGGAGGGCGATCCCCCCCTTGCCGCCGTATCCGCGACTCGACACAATCAGCACCGGAGACTCATCTAGCATTCTAGGGGCCGTTGCGGGGACGATCGAGGCATGACCGGAGAATTGACCTACGAACGGATCGCCAAGCGGATCGACCACGCCCTTCTGGCGCAGGCGCTGACGGAGGCCGAGCTGGAGGCCGGCTGCCTCCTGGCCGTCGAATACGGGGTCGCGAGCGTTTGCATCAAGCCGTTCGCCGTCGCCTTGGCCGCCCGGCTGCTGAGCGGGACCGGCGTCGAGGTGGGGACGACGATCGGCTTCCCCCACGGCGGCCACTCCACGGCCGTGAAGGTCTTCGAGGCCCAGCAGGCGATCGCCGACGGCGCGACCGAACTCGACATGGTCGTCAACATCGGCCAGGTCGTCGGCGGAAACTGGGGCGCCGTGGCCGCCGACGTCGGAGCCGTCGTCAATGCCGCCCACGAGCGGCGGGCGATCGTGAAGGTGATCTTCGAGAACTGCTATCTCAACGACGAGCAGAAGGTGCGGCTCTGCCGGATCTGCGGCGAGGTCGGCGCCGACTACGTCAAGACGTCGACGGGCTTCGGAACCGGGGGAGCGACCCGCCACGACCTGATCCTGATGCGGGAGTCGTCCCCGCCGCGCGTCAAGCTCAAGGCGGCCGGCGGCGTCCGGACGCTCGACGAGGCGATCGCCGTCGTCGAGCTCGGCTGCGACCGATTCGGCGCGTCGAGGACGGCCGAGATCCTCGACGCGCTCAAGGAACGCCTGAAACGGTGAGCCGGCGTCGTCAATCAGTACGAGTCGGAGGAGAGGATCTCGCCGCCGCCGACCGTGCCGAGCGCCCGCCAGGAGACGCCGTTGATCGAGTCCTTGACGAAGTGGACGCTGCCGTCGCCGAACAGCACGTTGACGCCGCCGGGGTGATAGCTGCGGGAGTTGATCGCCGCGTACGTCGGCCCCCCGAGGTGCTCGCGCTGGCCCGTCAGATCGACGTCGAGCGCGGGGTCGGACGCACGCTGGACCCGCTTGTTCGGCGGCCACGCGGTCGTCATCCCGGACTGCTGCACCTGACCGTCGGGCCACTCCGTATGCCCGCTCGTCGGCTTGAGCGAGCAACCGTTGTCCTCCGGGGCGACGATCCGAGGATCGGCGTGGGGGGGCGGGATCACGTCGGGGTTGTTGATCTGGCCCAGCCCGCCGCAATCGCGGACGTAGGCCGTGTACGTCTTCACCTCGGCCGCGACCATCGTGTTGCTCGTGCCGTCGGTGAAGTCCGCCAGCCGCCGGCTTCGGTTCGGCCCGAACGCGCTACGGTTGGCGACCGATGAGAACCCTCCCCAGACGTACCAGTCCCCCATGCACCAGCCGTAGTTGGTCGGGTAGATCAGGCCGGAGTCCCCCACCTTCGGCTCGGTGCGGATCTCACTCGGGCACATGTAGACCGAGACCGCCTGAGCCGAAACCGTGCTGTTCTGCGGCGTCTCATAATTGATCCCGAAGTTGATCGCGTTGAACATCGACCCCTGCTCCAGGAACGGCAGGATGCGGCCATGGACGCTCCAGCCGCCGAACCAGGTCACCGTCGCCCCCTTGCCGCTCAGCGCCAGCGAGGGGGGCAGGGCGCCGACCGAGGATTCATACGTGTTCAGCCCGAGCCCCAGTTGTTTCAGGTTGTTCGTGCACTGAATCCGCCGAGCCGCCTCGCGCGCCGCCTGAACGGCGGGCAGCAGAAGCGCGATCAAGACCGCGATGATGGCGATCACGACCAGAAGCTCGATGAGCGTGAAACCGCGACGGCGATTCATTTAAGGCGGCCTTTCGGTGGCGGGGTGGATCGGCGGGCGTGGGTTTCGTCCCCGTCGCGCGGCCCCGTCGATCCAACTGATGGGAAGGCCGAGGCTGCGAGTGAGACTCAGTCTCACGTCAATGATGAAGAACGATTTCAACACTGCGAGGATGTGCTGTCAAGCGCCGAGGCGGAGTTCAGGCTGATCGGACGTGGCGAATTGATCCGGCGGTCGTCGAGGCCGTTCGGCTCGCGCTCTCGTCCGGCCGTGAGGTGGGGAGAGTCGGCCGCCGGTTCGGCCGACGATCGAAGAGGGAAGTCTTGGGGGACGGCGTGTGGTCGGATCACTCGCAGCCGGGGAAGCGCGCGGCCTTGGTTTCGATCAGTTCGACGCCGTCGGTCGTGCCGACGACCAGAACGTCGCAGAGGCCGATGAACAGGCCGGTCTCGAACGCGCCGACGACCGATTTGAGCCGAGCGTCGAGGTCGGCGGGGTCGGTGATCTCGGCGAAGTGGCAGTCGATGATGAGGTTGCCGCCGTCGGTCACGAACGGGCCGTCGTCGTGGCGGCGGAGTTCGGTTCGAGCGCCGAGTTTCTGAAGCCGGCGCTCGATGTGTTTGGCGCCCATCCGGCTGATCTCGACCGGCACCGGCGCGCCCTGGCCCAGGCGGTCGACTCGCTTGTCGTCGGTGATGACCGTCACTCGCTTCTTGGCGATGCAGGCGACGATCTTCTCGCGAAGCAGCGCGCCCCCCCTCCCCTTGATCATCCGATACTGAGAGTCGATCTCATCGGCGCCGTCGATATTGACGTCAAGCTCCGCGACCTCGTCGACGTCGCGGAGCGCCACGCCCAGTTCGCGAGCCAGTTCGGCGGTCGCCCTGCTGGTCGGCACGGCGATGAATTCGAGTTTCTCGTCGCGGATGCGCTCGCCCAACCTGCGGAGCATCAGCGCGGCCGTCGTGCCGGTCCCCAGCCCGACGGTCATCCCCGACTCAACCAGTTCAGCCGCGCTCCGCGCCGCCCGAGCCTTCGCGGAATCATTTTCTTGTGACAAGAGGCACGCTCGCGACCAGAGAAGAAAGCCGAGAGATCGGCAACGACGAGGGAACCGCCTCGCCTCGCCTCGCGTCGAGGAGATCAACCTTCGGTACATAGTATACCGCGAGGCCGGGTCAGCAGCATTGAAAGATCAGCCAGACGTCGTCGAATCGTCCCGAACACAGGTCCTGGCGCTTGATCCAGAAGTAGATCCGGCCGCAGTCGCCCCACATCCACCCCGGCCCGTCCTCGTCCGTGTCGATCTGGAGCAAAAGCCGCCAGTCCCCGGCGCCGTCGGCCAGGAGCTTCGCCTGCTCGGATTCATAGCCTCCGGCGTCGCCGCAGTAGACGCCGTTCGAGGCGAGCTGGCATTCGAGTTCCATGGGATTCTGAATGACTTGAGGATGCCCAAGCAGGCGATGCTGCACCGGATCGCCGTCGGTCAGCTTTCTGCAAAGCTCCCAGTAGGCCTCGCAAATCGGCGAATTATAAGTGACACCGGGCAATTCGTCGGGCAAGGTCGGTTCCAACCGCGCCGTGATCCGGCACGGGGTCGCCTCGTGATCGGTTTCGAGATCGGCCGGCGGCTCCGCCCGAACCAGGCGCGATCGATCGCCTTCCACGTGAAACACGCGACAGCAGCCGCGATCCGCCGGGTCGAACCCCCAGGGCTCGTCGTAGCGGTCGTAGAAGAAGTAGAGCCAGCCCGAGTTCGACAATCCGTCGGCCACCCTCGGCATGGCGGCCAGGTCGATTTGAGCGATGAAACCCAGCGGCGAAGGCCGATCGGGGTGGCGTCGCTCAGGTCCGGGGCGTCTAACCTCGGGCGGTCCCCAGCGCGGCCACTCCCACCCCGGCGGCACGTCGGGCGTTCCGCCGATCCGCGAGCCGCCGAGTTCGAGTTGGCGGTGAGAGCCGGCAGTGGTCGTCAAGCGGATGGACGGCTGGATCAGGGAACGGACGTTGAGCGCGGCCAGATCGGGGATCGACGCGGCACGGCGAAGAATCGCCTCGACGAGAGATTCATACTCTTCGCTCATGGCTCGATTTGAACTCCGTGCTCGACCACTCAGATCGTCCAGTCTTCGACGCTCAGCTCGGGAATGCGGTCAAAGTCGCGTCGGTTTCGAGTCACGACCACCGCCCCGCTTTCCAAGGCGATGGCTGCGATCCGAAGGTCCATCAGGCCGACGTTCAGCCGACGCGCCCTGAGCTGCGCCACCCTCGCGATCGCCGGTTCCGTAAAGGGAAGGATCCGCCATCCGGCCAAGCGCACGACTGCTTCGCCGAGATTTGCGTACGCGCGGGCGATCTCCTCGGGCAGTCGTGCTCGACGCGTCAGTGTATACCAACCAGCCAGTTGCTGCTCATCGACCGTCATGACCGTAATCGCCAGGTCCGTCGCCGGTCGAGCGTCCTCGGTACGCACCACGGCGGCGTGGCCGCGGCAATAGAGCGTAAGTAGGTCTGTATCCAGGACGAAGAGGTTCACAACGCCTCGGGGTCTTCGTCCAACCTAAGTCGGTGTTCCCGCATCGCATCGCACCAGGATTGATAAAGCGGTTCGTCGCGCGGATATCCCGCATCATGCTTCCATGAGTCGGCCTCCGTGGCGACAGTCAACTCGGTAAGCTTCGCTCCGGCGTCGAGACGCGATTGGATCTGCTCGGAGATTCGATGGACGCCCTCCGCGGCGGTCGCTCCCTCGGCAGTCAATCCGACCGAGAGCCCACCGGCCCCGGTCACACGATACCCGCTGCCGGTGAGCGGCTCAATGATTACAAGGAACATCCATGGCACGCCCCCCCATCATACGGAACCAGATCTCCGCCGAATTGATTCTACACCCGCGAGCGACGCGCGGGGATCAGAGCGGTAAAAGTGTGACGCTCGTCTTCAAGGCGCTGAAGCGCGCTGCCGAAGCCGATCGCCCGCGTCGTCTTGTAAAACGACAAGATGCGTTGAATCAAGTCTAATTCGCCAGGTGTGACTTCACGTCCTCGGAACGCGATCGACATATGCCGGCGATCTCTCGTACGGCGCGGGCGCATAGGAAAGCCCCCTCGACGTGTTTGCCGAGGAGGCTTCCGAAAGATAGTCGGGGCGACTGGATTCGAACCAGCGGCCTCCTGCTCCCAAAGCAGGCGCGCTACCAGGCTGCGCCACGCCCCGTACTCGCGATCTCTGACGCGACGATCCGCATCGTATCCAGAGTGCGGCGCGGCGGTCAAGGGAAGGATGGAACGCAAATCGATCGGAGCACGGCGGAGGGTGAGCGTCTCGAAAGTGGGTGGGAAACCTCGTCCAACAGAGGCGGTTGATGGGTA